>CAZEVN010000006.1:0-67557 GCA_964515145.1 uncultured Enemella sp. | reverse complement strand
CCCCATTATCCGGTTTCTGCTGAAGGTCTATCCAATCTCTGCGGAACGGCGTTCCTGATCGGGACAGGGCGAGAGCGCCTGCCTAACGTTCCTGTCAACGGGCCGCCGGGGCCCACCGCGACACCACAGTCGAAGGGACTGATCCATGGGCGACAACGCCGAGCAGACCACCGCCAAGGTCGATCCGCGCACCCGCCTGCGCTACACGAAGGCGAGCGAACGGGAAGCCGTCTGGTTTCTCGGGGACCGCATCGAGTTCATCCTCACCGGGGAGATGACCGACCGCAGGCTGATGATGTATTACCACGAATCCCACCCCGACTCGCAGCCGCCGCTGCACGAGCACGAGGTCGAGGACGAGATCCACTACATCATCGAGGGCGGCATCACCTATTGGGCCGGCGATGAAGAAGTGACGCTCTATGCGGGTGACTCGATGGTGCTGCCGCGCGACCTGCCACACACCTTCCGGTCGCTGCCGAATGTCTCCACCAAGTGGTTCACCATCACCAGCCCGACCAACTTCGAGGACTTCGTCCGCGAGATGAGCGAGCCCTGCACCGTCGACGGCCCGCAGCCCGGCTGGGAGATGACCCCCGAACTGGCGACGCGTCTCAACGACAGCGCCAAGCGCCACGGCATCACGCTGCTCGGCCCGCCCGGCACCCTGCCGACGGACGTCCCGGGTGGCACCCAGCCGGTGGAACGCGGATGACGCCCAACGCCCCCGCCGACATCGTCCGCCGGTTCTGGGAGGCCCGCGCCGCGGCCGATGCCGAGACGACCCGGGCGCTGCTGGACCCGGCGGTCACCTGGCGCGTCGTGGGTCGCGGCCACCCGGTGGCCCGGACCTTCCACGGTCCCGACGGCTTCCTGGGCGAACTCGGGCCCATGCTGGGCTCCGCGTTCGTGCCGGGCTCCCGCACCCTCGAGATCACCAATCTCATCGCCGCCGGTGACCAGGTCGTCACCGAACTCCACGAGACCATGACGGGCCGCAACGGCCACGACGTGGTGCTCGACATCGTCACCGTGATGCGCGTCGCCGACGGTCGCATCACCGAATGCCGCGAATACATGGACCTGGCCGAGGTCCATGCGGCGTACCCGGCCTGACAAGGCTGTCGCCGACCCGGCGTACCCCCACACCTGACTCACGAAAGAGCACACCCATGACCGTCGCCACCGTCAACCCCGAACTCGCGCGCCAGCGCAGCACCGACTGGATCGACCCCGCCAACGACATCACCGCCGGCATCCTGGAGAAGATCCACGAGATCGGCCCCATGCTGCGCGACCACGCCAAGGAAGCGGATCGCAACCGCGTGATCTCCGATGAGGTCATCGAGGCCATCAAGGGCACCGGTGCGTGGCAGATCTCGACCATGGCCCGCTACGGCGGCTTCGAGGGCGGCGCGCGGATGCTGTTCGAGACCTCCCGCACGCTCGGTTACTACCTGCCGTCGGCCGGCTGGGTCACCACGATCAGCAATGGTTCGGTCATGCTGCTCAACCGCTTCGACGACGAGGTCCTCGACGAGGTGTTCGCCTCCGATCCGTCCGTCGGCATGGCCTCGGTCTTCGCCAGCCCGTCCGGCACCGCCCGGCGCGACGGCGATGGCTGGCGGATCACCGGGTCCTGGCCGTTCGCGTCGAACGTCATGCATTCCGACTGGGCGCTCGGCATCCTCAACATCGAGGGCGAGAACGGCGAGGAGCCGGGTCTCGGCTTCGCGCTGATGCATCGTGACCAGTTCACGATCGAGGACACGTGGTATGTCGTCGGCATGCGCGGCACCGGCTCCAACACCATGGTCACCAAGGACCTGTGGATCCCGGAGAACCGGCTGATCACGTTCGACCGGATGATGGGGACCGGGTTCGAGATGGATCCCGACGCCAACTTCGCCCGGCGCCAGACCCCGCACCTGACGATGTCGACCACCATCGCCGCGCCGTCGATCGGCGCGACACAGGCTGCACTGGACTTCGTGCGCGAGAAGGCCCTCACGCGCCCCGTGACGTTCACCTGCTATGACACCCAGGCCGGCTCCGGCGCCTTCCGCCACGGCATCGGCCAGGTCAGCACCCGCATCGATTCCGCGGTTCTGTTGCTGGAGCGCTCGGCGGACGATATCGACCGGTACGCCCTCGGCACCGAGCCCATGCCCCGCGATCTCCGCGCCCGTCACCGCGGCGGCATCGGCCACGCGGTGCACGAGGCCGCCCTCGCCATCAATGACCTGATGTGGCTGCACGGGACCGCCGCGTTCGCCGAGTTCAACCCGCTCGCCGCGCTGTGGCGCGATATCAACACCGGCGCCCGGCACGCGAGCATCACCGCACCCACCAACTATGAGCTGCACGGGTGCGGCCTGCTCGGCACCGAGTACATCGCCCAGAAGCTCTGACACCTGTCCGGAAAAGGAATCGAACCGATGGCCGTGACTGCCCACCTGGGGATCCGGTATGCCCGTCACGTCGAGCGCTTCGCGCCCGCCGAACCCGTGGAGGGCGGGCCGACCACGATCGAGCTCACCGACGTGCCGATCTTCCCGCAGTTGCCCGGGCGACTCGATGCGGCGATGGGCCCGGCCCTGCAGCGGAATCCCCGGTCGGAGGACGCCTATTTCCTCAACGTCTGGGCTCCCGAAGGCGCTGCGGGCCTGCCGGTTCTGGTGTTCATCCACGGCGGGGCCTGGACCACCGGCGGCGGCAGCGCGTGCTGGTATGACGGGTCCACGCTCGCCGACCGAGGGCTCGTCGTCGTCACGATGAACTATCGGATCGGCCCACTGGCCCACCTCGCCCACGACGAGGCCACCGATCCCACGCCGCTGGCGATCGGGGATCTGCTGCACGCGCTGCGGTGGGTCCGGGACAATGTGGCGGTGGCGGCCTTCGGGGGTGACTCGGATCGGGTCACCCTCGCGGGCCAGTCCACCGGGGGCTGGTATGCCCACGTGCTCAACCTCCTGCCGGACGCCGCCGGCCTGTTCGATCGGGTGGCGCTGTGGAGCATGGCGACCAGGCAGCCCTGGACCCGGGACCGGCTCGCGGCGGTCAGAGCCCGCACCGCGGAGCGGGTCGGCGGCGACCTGCGCTCCGCCGATATCGATGCCCTCCTGGCCGCCGGAACGGCAACCCTGCGGGAACAGACCGTTCCCTTCGGTACGCCGGGTTCGGCGTACCTGCCGACACAGAGCCCGGCGCTGCCGGAGGCGCTCTATGACCCGGCAGGGGCTGCGGCTCGGATGCATGCCTCGCAGCTCTGGGTGCGCTGGACGGCGGCCGAGACCGCGGCCTTCCTGTTCGCCGCACCCGAGCGGGGCATCACCGCCGAGCAATGGGCGGGGCTCCTCGCCGGAATCCCCGTGGAGGAGCGCTCGCCACGGCTGGCGGAGCTGGGGTCCGATCCCTATGGCGCACTCGTGGCCCAGACCTCCTGGCAGCTGTTCGAACGGTTCCCGGCCCAGCTCGCGGAGGCTGCACGGGCAGCCGGTCGGGGCGTACTCGTCACGCGCTTCGACGCCGCGAGCGAGCTGGCCGGCTTCGGCAGCGGTCACACGCTCGACCTGCCCTATCAGTTCGGGAATCCGGCGCAGTGGCCGGACAGCCCGATGCTGGCGGGGGAGGACCCCGCCCGATTCGCGCAGGTGTCGGAGCGGCTCATCGCCGACACCCTCCGGTTCACGGGGCAGTAGCCCCGGCGTACCCCAACCGAACATTCCACGCGCGGCGCTTCGGCCGCGTGCCGAACCAGTGCGCCCGAAATCACCGGGCCCACACAGAAAGGAGCGTCCAATGGCGGACTCCACAGCGTTCGACCCGCAGGTCTTCCGCACCGTGCTGGGGCACTACCCGACCGGCGTGTGCGTGGTCACCGGCATGCATCCCGACGGCACGGCCCTGGCCATGGTTGTCGGGACCTTCTCGTCGGTCTCCCTCGACCCACCGCTGGTGTCATTCCTGCCGATGAAGACGTCCGGCACCTATCAGCAGCTCGCCGAGTGCACGTCGATGTGCATCAACGTGCTCACCGCAGAGCAGGAAGGTCTCGGCCGGGAGATCGCCTCCCGGAGGGGTGACAAGCTGGCCGGTCTCGATTGGCGACCGTCGCCCTCGGGCTCACCGATCCTCACCGGTTGTCTGGCCTGGCTGGATGTCCGGCTCGAGCAGGCCGTCGAGGCCGGTGACCATCTCATCGCGTTGTGCCGGGTCGACCATCTCGCCGTCGAGAACCCGGTGGCGCCGCTGCTGTTCTTCCAGGGCGGCTATGGCGCCTTCGTGGTCCCGTCGCTCGTGGCCCGCATCGACGCGGACATTGCGGCCGGCGTCCACGAGGCGGTCGCCTCCCGCTCCGAACTCGAGGCTCTCGCCCGCGAGCTCGACTGCGAATGCTTTCTGCTGAAGGTCGTCAACCGCGAGGAAATGGCCGCCGTGGGAATGGCGACCGGACCGGGCAAGTCGCCCGACTCCGGTCTGGGCGCCCGGCTGCCGATCATCCCGCCGATCGCCGACGCATGGGCGGCGTGGTTGCCGGAGGACGAGCAGGACTACTGGCTGAGCAAGGCGACCGGAGCCGACGAAAGCAAGCGGGAGATCTATCGCCGACGCCTCGAATTCTGTCGCGAGGAAGGGTTCGTCTACAGCCGCTGCAGTGGCGAAGAGATCACCTTCGCCTCGCTGCAGGAGGCGACGACCCGGTACGCCAGCACCCGGCCGACCCCCGCCGAGGTCCGCGAGATCCGGGAGCGCATCACCGAGGCCAGCTCGCCGGAGGCGTACGCCACCACTCCGCTCATCGACGACGAGCGCTATGACATCGCCTCGATCATCGTTCCCGTTTCGGACGCCAGTGGAGAGAAGTCGCTCAACCTCCGCGTCTCGGAGCTGCCGCGGCAGGCGACCGGCGCCGAGGTGCGCAGCTGGGTCGATGCCATCAAGACCACCGCCCGTGACATCGAAGTCAGCCTCCGGGCCACCGATCACTGAAACATATCCGCGTCACTGCCCGCCCCGGGCAACGCACAACCGGGAGATCCACCATGACCAACATTGATACCGACGTTCCCGAGGTCAAGACCGCCGAGCAGAGACGGGACAGTCGCCGCGCCAAGGTCGCCAGCTTCCTCGGCACACCGTCGAGTTCTATGACTTCCTGCTCTATGCCTTCGCCGCCGGCCTCATCTTCCCGAAGGTGTTCTTCGCCGGGATGAGCCCCCAGCTCGGCACGACCCTGTCGTTCGTGATCCTGCTGACCGGCTATCTGGCCCGGCCGATCGGTGGCCTGGTCTTCGGTCACTTCGGCGACCGATTCGGCCGCAAGAACGTGCTGTTCGTGACACTGCTGCTGATGGGTGTCGTCTCGGTGGGCATCGGCCTGCTGCCGGGCTATGAGGCCATCGGTGCCGTCGCCCCGATCACCCTCGTCATGCTCCGCATCGTCCAGGGCCTCGCCATGGGTGGCGAGTGGGGCGGCGCGACGCTCATGGGCATGGAACACTCCGAGAAGAAGTCCCGTGGCCTCGGCGCCAGCATCGCCGCGATGGGCGGCCCGGCCGGTGCGGTGCTCGCGACCGTCGTGTTGGCCCTGTTCGCGCTGATGCCCGAACCCCAGTTCTTCAGCTGGGGCTGGCGCATCCCGTTCCTGATGTCGGCGGTCATCGTGCTCATCGGCCTCTATCTGCGTCTGCGCGTGACCGAGTCGCCCGACTTCCAGAAGGCGATCGAGGCCGCACAGAAGGCCAAGGACAAGGCTCTCCCGATCGCCCGCGTACTCAAGGAATTCCCGCTCCAGGTCATCCTCGGCACCTTCGCCGGCGCCGGATCCCTCGCGATCCAGGGCCTGCTCGCCAGCTTCCTCGTGCCGTTCGTCGTGAGCGCCGGTGTGGTCAACCGCCAGAGCGCCCTGCTGATGCTGGCCGTCGGCTATGTCTTCCAGATCGCCACGATCCCGTTCTTCGCCAGCCTCTCCGACAAATATGGCCGCAAGCCCGTCCTGATCACCACCGGCATCGTGAGCGCGGCGCTCGTCTTCCCGATGTTCTGGCTCTTCAGCAGCACCAACCCGTGGATCGTGCTCCTGGCGTTCGTCTTCGGCTGCAACATCCTCCAGTCGTCGATGTTCGGGCCGATCCCCGCATTCCTGTCGGAGAAGTTCGCCACCGAGGCGCGCTACACGGGTGCGTCATTGAGCTATCAGCTCTCGTCGATCCTCGGGGCCGGCAGCATCCCGCTCATCGCCAACCTGATCGTGGGCCCGGATCGCAACATGACGCTGCTCGCGCTCTATGTGATCTTCCTGTTCGTGCTGTCGATCCTCGCCGTGGCCCTGTCGCGTGAGACCGCCGGGCCCCGGGCCAACCCGGATCCCCGGGCTGCCTGAATCACTGTCCCGAGGAAGGAATCAGCCCTCATGCAGAGCCCGGCGCCATGCGCCGGGCTCTCCGGCTGTCGTGAGGTCGATGGTGACCAGGCGCTGGGTGGGGCGGGTCAGCGCGACATAGAGCACGCGGACGCCGCCGGGCGACTCGGTGACGATGTCATCGGGCGACACCACCACGACGGCGTCATATTCGAGGCCCTTCGCCTCGAGCGGCGTCACGACGTTGATCCGGTCGGCGAGCCCGGCCAGCTCGGAATGACCGAGCACCTGGCTCGCGTGGGCGATCCGCGACGGCGGGCAGATGACCCCGATCGTGCCGGCCACCTGCCCGGAGAGCTCCGTCACCCGGTCGAGCAGGACCCGATCGGCCTCGGCGGGCGTTGCGGCCAGCAGGATCGGATCGATGTCCGTGTGGCGCACGGCCGTCGGCAGGTCGGCGTTCGGCTCCACCTGGGCGACCACCCTGGCGGCCAACTCGAAGACCTCGGCGGGAGACCGATAGTTGGTGCTCATCCGGAAGCGGCGGTTCGGCGCGCGGCCGATCAGCGTGTCCAACGCCTCCTGGCTTTCGCGCGCATCCGGCCACGAGCTCTGGGCCGGGTCGCCGACGATCGTCCAGCTGGCCTGGCCGCCCCGGCGGCGCAGCATGCGCCACTGCATCGGAGTGATGTCCTGGGCCTCGTCGACGAGCACATGGGCATAGGTGTCGTGGACCACGTCGAACGGATCGCTCTCCCGTCGCACGGCCGTCCGGTCGGCGATCGTGACGACCTCGGAGACCTCCGACCCATCGGCCAGGAACAGCAGCGGGTCGGGTTCGGCCTCCTCGATCACGGGGCCGAGGATCGCGGCGAGTTCGTCGAGCAGGGCGGTGTCGGCGACCGACCAGTCGGCGTTCTCTGCGTACGCCGCCGCGAGCAGTTCCGCCTCCGAGCGCTTGAGGATGCCGTCGGCCAGACGCACGGCCAATCCAGGGTCGGAGAGCCGGCCCAGCACCTGCACCGCGGTCAGGGACGGCCACCACGCCTGGACGAACGCGCGATAGTCGGCCTGGTCGGTGACCAGATCGTCGAACTCGTCGCGTTCGAGCTCGATCTCGTCGGGCTTGCGCTCCCACAGGGCGGTCAGAACCGCCTGCTCGGCAGCCCCGCGGCCCTGGTTGAGCTTGTGATAGCGGAGCACATCGGTGCGGATGCGGGCCAATCGCTCGGGCGGGAGGATCAACACCTCGCCCTTCACGATCACGCGGAGGCGGGACTGTTCGAAGGTCTGCTCGACCAGTGGCTCGTTCACGAGCTTGCGGAGCAGCGGAAGCATCCGGACCGAACCCTTGATCGCGTGCAGGTCCGCCGGGTCGACGCGCTCGGCGCGGAAGCCCAACACATCAGCGGCGACCGATCCGATCGCCCGGAGGATCACCGAGTCCTCACCGAGGCTGGGGAGAACGCGTTCGATGTAGTTCATGAACACCCGCGACGGGCCGACCACCAGCACGCCACCGTTCTCGAAGCGCCGGCGATGGGAATAGAGCAGATAGGCCGCGCGGTGCAGGGCGACGACCGTCTTGCCGGTGCCGGGACCGCCCGCGATGACGGTGACACCCTGATAGGGCGCACGGATCGCCTCGTCCTGCTCGGCCTGGATCGTGGCGACGATGTCGCGCATGCGCGGGCCGCGCGCCCGCGACAGGGCGGCCATCAGCGCACCCTCGCCGACGACGACCAGATCGGTGTCGGCGTGGTCGGAGTCGAGCAGGTCGTCCTCGATGCCGATCACTCGATCGCCGCGGCATCGGAGCACGCGGCGGCGAATGACCTCCATCGGATCCGACGGCGTCGCGCGATAGAACGGTTCGGCCGCGCGGGCGCGCCAGTCGATCACGAGAGGCTCGTAGTCGTCATCGCGCACGCCGATGCGTCCGATATAGCGGATCTCGCCGTCGGTGCGGTCGAGACGGCCGAACACGAGTCCTTCGTGTTCGGCATCAAGCACCGCCAGCCGCTTGGCGGACTGGAAGGCGAAGACATCGCGCTCATAGAGCCCGGTGCCGTCCTCCTCGCGCACGAAACTCGAGCGGTCGGTCTGGAACAGCGACCGGCCTTCGGTGGCCACCTGCTCCGCGGCCCGTGTCGCCTCGGCGAGCCGGGCATAGACAGCATCGATATGGGCCTGTTCGACAGCCAGCTCGCGTTCGATCACGTCGCCGGCGAGAGTCGGGTGGTTAGACAAGTCGGGCCAGTCCTTCCGAGAAAAAACGGACACCTGAGTCTACGCCCCCCGTGGACCTCGCTTGCCCCGACGGTTGAGTTCCTTGTTGGTGGGGTGGATGTTCTCACCGGTCAGGTCGAAGTGGACCGCGTACGCGGCCAGCGCGGCCGACAACAACTGGCCCGCCATCGTGCGGCCCGCATGGGTGTGATCGCCACAGGCATAGGTGCGATGCGCGACCCGGCTGCCGATCCGCTTCGGCCACACCGTCGGCCCCCGCCAGGAATCCGGGATCGTGCCCTCGGCCTCCACGACGGCATCGGCCAACCCCGTGTCGCTGTCGGTCAGCTCGACCCCCCGGGTCTGCAGCCGGCGGGCGAGGGCGTCGACGAGGACGCGGGTGCCGGCGGGGTTGCCGTCGGCATCGGTGACCTGCCAGAGCCCGAAGGTGCGCTCGACGGCGAGCCACATGGCCTCATCGGCGGGGGAGCGGCTGGGCAGGCCTTCGGCGGACGCGCGGATCACGTCGGACAGCACCGGATGGTTGAACTTCCGGGCCAGATCCTCCACGGTCCGGCCCCACCACAGCTCCTTGCGGGCCGCGCGGAAGGCGTCCCGGTCGAACTCCTGCTCCAGGCCGAGCGGTCGGCGTACTTGCCAGAGATCGTCCAGCGAATCCAGCAGGTCGCGCCAGCGCTCGGCGACCTGGGGTCCATAGGCCTCGCTCAGGACGCGCCACTGGGCGCCCCTCTCGGCCGGGAGTTCGAGATCCTCGGCGACCCGGCGGCTCTCCACCGCGGTGAGCTCGTGACCGGTGCCGGCCAGTTCCGCGGCGAGCGGGCGACCGGACTTCGTGAACAGATCCCGCCAGGGGGCGGGAAACGTGAAGACATCGGGCAGGTCGTCGGGGCCGAGCCGGTCACCCTCGTGGACGAGGATGACCTCGTGGCCGACCTTCGCCAGGCGCGCCGCCACCGCCATCCCGGCGAGCGTGCCCCCCAGCACCGTGATGAGAGCCATCTAGGACACCGCCCCCGCATCCGCAGTCCTGCGCGCATACCAGCGCCGGAAGGCCTGCCACCCACGGCGTACGCGTTTGAAGGCCCACACTGCCACGATGATCCCGATCAGGAGCAGCAACCCGGCCGCAATCGCCGCGGGGATGGGGAAGAGCAGCGCCAGGGAGGTCAGCCCGATCGCGGCGGTGTCCTCGGCCACCGAGGCCCCGATGTTGGTGACCGGCTCCGGAGACGTATTGATCGCCAACCGCAACGATGTCTTCGTCAGGTGGGAGATCAGCGCAGTGATGCCGCCGACCGCCGCGATCGCGACAGTCGCCAGATCGCCGTGCGCTCCCGCCAGCAGCGCACCGATCGTGGCCCCCGCGACCGGGCGCAGCACTGTCGAGACGCTGTCCCACACCGAATCGACATAGGGGATCTTGTCGGCCACGAATTCGATGATCGCCAGGATTCCCGCCACGATCAGCACGTCTGTGCGTTGCAGCCCCTCCGGGACCGCCTCCACGCCGGCGAACCGCCCCAGCAGCCCGAGCACCAGCACCGTCGCATAGGCATTCAGACCCGACGCCCACCCCGATGTGAACGCCAATGGCAGCACTTCCATGAGAGGAGTATGGCCGATCGTGTCCGGGCCATGACATAGTGGCGACGAACGTGCTCCGGGGTCGGTGAAAGTCCGAACCGGCGGTGATAGTCCGCGACCCGAGTCCTTGGACTCGGTTGACTCGGTGGAATTCCGGGACCGACGGTTAAAGTCCGGATGGGAGGAAGCACGCACCGGTGATCCGGTGTGGCTCGCCGTCGAGCCATGCGGTGAATCGGTGGAGGAGGCGTACGCCTGCGGTCGACCGATCGCGGTGTTGCTGCCTCGTTGACTCGTTGCCCCGGAGCTCGTCTTGGACGAGCGGAGGGCCATGGAGACCGAGACCGACCCGACCCAGCTGCGGCGTGCCCTCGACCTGGCGACCCGCGGGCCGGCCGTCGACCCCAACCCCCGGGTCGGGGCGGTGATCGTCGACACCTCCGGTGAGGTCGTGGGGGAGGGCTGGCATCGCGGAGCGGGTACGCCGCACGCGGAGCCCATGGCGCTCGCCGCCGCCGGGGACCGGGCGAGGGGCGGCACGGCGTACGTCTCCCTCGAACCCTGCCGCCACACCGGGCGCACGCCGCCGTGCACCCAGGCGCTGATCGCGGCCGGGATCGCCCGCGTCGTGTATGCCCAGACCGACCCCAACCCGATGGCTGCCAGAGGCGCCGACGAACTCCGTGCCGCGGGCATTGAGACCACGACCGGAGCCCTGACCGGCGAGGCCGAAGCCCTCAACGAGGCCTGGACGTTCGCCATGCGCCACGGCCGGCCGCGGGTGATCTGGAAGACCGCCACCACCCTCGACGGTCGCAGCGCCGCCGCCGACGGAACGAGCCAATGGATCACGTCCCCCGAGGCCCGCGCCGAGGTGCATCGACTCCGCGCCTTGTGCGGGGCGATCCTCGTCGGCACCGGAACGGCCCTCGCCGACAACCCCCGGCTGACCGTGCGCGGCGTCGGGGTCGACCGCCAGCCGCTGCGGGTCGTGCTCGGCGAGCGGGAACTCCCGTCCGATCTCACTGCCCATCCGCTGCTGCACCTGCGCCACCGCGATCCGGCCCGCGCGCTCGCCGAACTGCACGCCCGTGGCGTACGCCAGGTCCTCCTGGAGGGCGGGTCCACGCTCGCGACGGCGTTCCTGCGGGCCGGGCTGGTCGATCGGGTGGTCTGGCACCTTGCCCCGACGCTGCTCGGCGCAGGGGCCACGCTCGGCGACTTCGGCGTCGGCACGCTCGCCGACGCCCTCGCGCTCACCATCGAGTCGGTCCAACGGGCCGGCCCCGACCTCATTGCCATCGCAGACGTCCGGAACACACCAACAGGGAAGGAACAACGATGTTCACAGGGATAGTGGAGGAGCTCGGCGAGATCGCCGGGATCGAACGGGGGGCCGAATCGGCGGTGCTCACCGTGCGGGGGCCCCTCGTGGTGAGTGATGCCACCCACGGGGCGTCGATCGCCGTGAACGGGGTCTGCCTGACCGTTGTCGAGCACGGTGCCGAGCAGTTCACGGTCGATGTCATGGCCGAGACGCTGCAGCGCAGCAGTCTGGGTGCGCTCGGCGTCGGTGACCCGGTCAACCTGGAGCGGGCCATGCGCGCCGACAGCCGGTTCGGTGGCCACATCGTCCAGGGCCACGTGGACGGCACCTCGACGATCACCGCGCGGACGCCCGGGGACAAGTGGGAGGTCGTCCGCTTCGACCTGCCCGAGACCCTCGCCCGCTATGTCGTCGAGAAGGGCTCCATCACCGTCGACGGGGTCTCGCTCACGGTCTCGGCGGTGGGGCGCGACGACGAGGCCGCCTGGTTCGAGGTCTCGCTGATCCCCACCACGCTCGACCTCACCACCCTGGGCCGCAAGCAGGTCGGCGATCCGGTGAACCTGGAAGTCGACGTGCTCGCCAAATATGTCGAGCGGCTCCTCACGCCGGGCATGATCCGATGAACGCGGGGTTCGCCTCCATCGAGGCCGCGCTCGCCGCGCTGCGGACCGGTCGGCCGGTGCTGGTGCTCGACGACGCCGACCGGGAGAACGAGGGCGACGTCATCCTGGCGGCGGAGACTCTCACCACGCCCTGGTTGGCCTGGACGATCCGCCACACCTCCGGCTATCTCTGTGCGCCCATGCCCGATGAGATCGCCGATGCCCTTGAACTGCCGCTCATGGTCACGGCGAACGAGGACTCGCTGCGGACGGCCTACACGATCACCTGCGATGCCGCTTCCGGCATCACCACCGGGATCAGCGCCGCGGACCGGGCGCGGACCCTGCGGGTGCTGGCCGATCCGTCGACCACACCGGGTGACCTGATCCGGCCCGGTCACATCGTGCCGCTGCGCGCCCGTGCCGGCGGTGTCTTCACCCGCCGTGGTCACACGGAGGCCGCGGTCGACCTGTGTCGCCTGGCCGGGCTGGCACCTGTCGGGGCGATCGCCGAACTCGTGGCCGATGACGGTGAGATGCTCCGCACCCCCGGCGTACTCGCCCTCGGCTCCGCCCACGACCTCCCCGTCATCACGATCGAAGCCCTGGTCGCGTGGCGGGACCGCCACGATCGGGTACGCCCGGTCGCGACCACCCGGCTCCCCACCCGGCACGGGGATTTCACCGCGCGGGCGTACGCCGACCTCCGCACGGGGGCCGAACATCTGCTCATCACCAGCCCGCACGGGCTGGGGGAGCGGCCCCTCGTGCGCATCCACTCGGAATGCCTCACCGGGGACGCGTTCGGCTCGGCGCGCTGTGACTGCGGCCCCCAACTCGATGACGCTCTGGCCCGGATCAACCGGGAGCCGGGTGCGGTGATCTATCTCCGTGGGCACGAGGGTCGCGGCGTCGGGCTCGCCAACAAACTCGCGGCCTATCACCACCAGGACACCGGCCTCGACACCGTGGATGCGCAGCTGGCGCTGGGGCTGCCGGTCGACGACCGGGAGTACGCCGCAGCCACCGCGATCCTGCGTGATGCGGGTGTCGAGCGCCTGCGTGTCCTCACGAACAACCCGGCCAAGCTCGCTGCCCTCGCGGCTGCCGGACTGGTCGCCGTGCGGGAGCCCAGCCTCGTCGGCGCCGGCGTACACAATCACGCCTATCTCGACACCAAACGGGTCCGCATGGGCCATCTCATCGACGGGCCGCTGACCGCGGTCGCGAGCGCCCCGGTGCGGAAGGGAGCCTGACATGGCCGGACACGGAGCCCCCACCCTGGCGGTCGACGGGGCGGGCCTGCGCGTCGCCGTCGTCGCCGCGAGCTGGCATACCGTCGTAATGGACGGACTGCTCGACGGCGCTCGCCGGGCACTGGCCGAGGCGGGTGTGGCGGACGTGACGGAGGTACGCGTACCCGGCTCGTTCGAACTGCCCGTCGCGGCCGCCGGATTGGCCGGGAACCACGATGCGGTCGTCGCGCTGGGCGTGGTGATCCGAGGGGGGACGCCCCACTTCGACTATGTCTGCTCGGCGGCGACGCAGGGGTTGACCGATGTGAGCGTGCGGATGGGGATCCCCGTCGGCTTCGGCGTCCTCACCTGCGACAACGAGCAACAGGCCCTCGACCGCGCCGGGCTGCCCGGGTCGGCCGAGGACAAGGGGCACGAGGCCGCCACCGCAGCGATCGCCACGGCGCTGACCCTGCGGACGCACGCGGTGCGTTGACCCGGCGTACTCAGGAATGAGCCTCCAGGAAGCGATAGACCTCGGTCTCGTCGACGCCCGGGAAGGCGCCCGGAGGCAGGGCCGCGAGCAGGTGACTGTGGGCGCGGGCCGATGGCCAGGCATTGCCGGCCCAGGCGTCGGCGAGCGCGCGCGGGGGACGGCGACAGCAGGACTCGTCGGGGCAGCCCGACTTGGAGCGCTCGCGGGTGTCGCGGCCCCGGAACCATTTGGCGGCGACATAGGGGATGCCGATGCTCGTCGAGAACGTGCCCGACGGGCCCGTGTCGACGCGGGCGGTGCACCAGAACGTCCCCACCGGGGTGTCGGTGTATTGGTTGAACGCGTTGAACTTGTCCTCCGCGTCGAAGACCTGGCGGGACGTCCAATAGCGACAGACCGGCTGGCCCTCGATCGCGCCCGTATGGTCGGTCGGGAACGCGACACCGTCGTTCTCATAGGCCTTGTAGATGATTCCCGACTCATGGACCTTCTGGAAGTGCAACGTGATGTCGAGGTGTTGGGTCGCCAGGTTGGTGAACCGGTGGGCCGCGGATTCATAGGAGACGGCGAACCAGTCGCGGAGATCCTCGACCGCGAGCTCCTTGTCGCTCTTGGCCTTGCGGAGGAACTCGACGGTCGTGGCCTCCGGCATCAGCAGCGCGGCGGCCAGATAGTTGGTCTCCACCCGTTGGCGCAGGAATTCGCCATAGTTGCGCGGGGTCTGGTGATCCAATACATAGTGGCCGAGGGCCTGGAGCAGGACAGTGCGCGGATCGTGCTCGCCCGGGACGCGGGGGAGATAGATGCGCATCGCCTTGAGATCGGTCACCGACCGGGTCGAATGGGGCAGGTCGCCGACGTGGTGGAGTGTGAAGCCCAGGTGGGCGGTGATCGCGCTGATGTCGTGCTGTGACACCGGGCCCCGCCGATAACCGATGCGGGTCAGCAGCTGGGCCGCGGTCGATTCGAGCTCGGCGAAATAGTTGTCGCGGGCCTTCATCTCCTCGCGCAGCTCGACATTGGCCCGACGTGCTTCCTCGGGCGTGGCGACCTGTTCCTCGACCGTGCGCGCCAGCTCCCGGTGCAGCGCCACCAGCGATTCGAGCACGTCCATCGGCATGCGGGGCGAGATCCGGGCCGTCGGCAGGCCGCGTTGGCGGGCCAGCGGAGAGTTCATCGCCCGCTCCAATTCGATCTCCAATTGGCCCCGCCGGCTCGGCACCTCGGAGGTCATATCGGCGAGAGTCGCCTGATAACAGCTCGCCAACTTCTGCAAAGTCGACACCTTGGCCTCGCGTTTGCCGTTTTCCAGCAGGGAAAGCTGGGACACGGCGATCCCCGTGACCTCCGAAACCTGCGCCAGGGTCAGCCGACGCTCCTTCCGAAGGTGACGCAGACGTCTCCCCATGGCAAAACGATCGAAAACAGGCTCTGACGCGAGGGTTACGGGTCGGCGTTGCCAGTCTGATTGGGTCACTTTTGCAGAATAGTGAAATTCTGCGTTTTTTTCATCATGGAATTGTCAACTTCCGTGTCGTTCTTCCCGCATTGTGTATGCATCAGCCCGTTCGCCTCGGCGGACAACCGGAGAACGACAGGAGTCGAATCAATGACTGAGCCTTTGAGCGCCGCAGACATCCAGAAGGACTGGGACGAGAACCCCCGCTGGGCCGGCGTCAAGCGCGACTACACCGCTGAAGACGTCGTGAAGCTGCGCGGCAGCGTCCAGGAAGAGCACACCCTGGCTCGCCGCGGCTCCGAGCGTCTGTGGGACAAGCTGAACAGCGAGCCCTTCGTGAACTCGCTCGGCGCCCTCACCGGCAACATGGCCGTGCAGCAGGTCAAGGCTGGCCTCCAGGCCATCTATCTGTCCGGCTGGCAGGTCGCCGGTGACGCCAACCTCTCCGGCCACACCTACCCCGACCAGTCGCTCTATCCGGCCAACTCCGTGCCGGCCGTCGTGCGTCGCATCAACAACGCCCTGCTGCGCGCCGACCAGATCGAGCACCTCGAGGGCACCAAGTCCGTTGAGGACTGGCTCGTGCCGATCGTCGCCGACGCCGAGGCCGGCTTCGGTGGCCCGCTCAACGCCTATGAGCTCATGAAGGCCATGATCGCCGCCGGCGCGTCCGGTGTGCACTGGGAAGACCAGCTGGCTTCCGAGAAGAAGTGCGGCCACCTCGGCGGCAAGGTCCTCATCCCGACCAAGCAGCACGAGCGCACCCTGAACGCCGCCCGCCTCGCGGCCGACGTCGCCGGCGTTCCGTCGGTCGTCATCGCTCGCACGGATGCCGAGGCCGCCACCCTCATCACCTCCGATGTGGACGAGCGCGACCACGAGTTCATCACCGGTGAGCGCACCTCCGAGGGCTTCTACAAGGTGAAGAACGGCCTCGAGCCCTCGATCGCCCGCTCGCTGGCGTACGCCGAGTATGCGGACCTCCTCTGGATGGAGACCGGCACCCCCGACCTGGAGCAGGCGCGCATTTTCGCCGAGGCCATCAAGGCCAAGTTCCCGGATCAGATGCTGGCCTACAACTGCTCGCCTTCCTTCAACTGGAAGAAGCACCTGGACGACGCCACCATCGCCAAGTTCCAGCGCGAGCTGGGTGCGATGGGCTACAAGTTCCAGTTCATCACCCTGGCCGGCTTCCACATGCTCAACTACGGCATGTTCGATCTCGCCCACGGCTATGCCCGCGAGCAGATGACCGCCTATGTGAAGCTGCAGGAGGCCGAGTTCGCGGCCGAGGAGCGCGGCTACACCGCCACCAAGCACCAGCGTGAGGTCGGCACCGGCTACTTCGACGCCATCGCCACCACCCTCAACCCGGATTCGTCCACCACCGCGCTGGCCGACTCCACCGAGAGCGCTCAGTTCCACTGAGCCTCCACCGCAGGTGCTCAGCTCTGAACACACGCCCCTGCACAATCTCATAGACACCGATCCCGCCTCGAGGGCTGACGAGGCGGGATCGGCCTTTTCGTGGCCGATTTCGCTGTGGTTCAGGAAGCCGCGTCGCGGCGTACGCCGGCCAGGCGGGCGAGCAGGCGTTCCCGGTCGAGAGTCGCCAGGTCCGCGGCGCCGACGGATTCCGTGAGGGCCGCGAGCTGGCGATCGACCTCGGCGACGATCTCGTCCTCGCCGCATCGGCACAACGATTCGCCGAGGTCGGCCAGGGAATGAACGACCATGGGTGCGGAGGCGACCCAGGGGCGCAGTTCGTCGAACACCTGCCGCACCAGTTCGACCCGGGTGACCTGGGGAATCACGAGGACCGGGGCGTGGGCCGAAGGCTCGGGGAGTACGCCCGGCCAGGGCTTGGGGCGCTCGAGCAGATCGCACAGGGCGGTGTTCACCTCGTGGACCGCATTCACCGCGGTATAGGGGTCGTTGGTGCCCGGCGACATGGCCCGCACGGCGATCTCCACCACTCGGGACAGGCAGAATCGAATGTCCTGGTCCGGGGTGCGGGCGGGCTGGATCTCGATACAGGCGCGGATCTGATCGGCCAGTTTGTCCGGATCCGAGGCCGCGACCGGATCGATCGTGGCCACGGGAGTGCCCTGCAGGATGTGATCACCGGGGCGTACCCGCACGAGGACCGGACTCCCGCCGTCGGTCGCCGCGGAACGCAGGCTGGCGGCGTACACCTGCGCAACGAAGCCGGATTTTGTCGTCGGCACGTCGAGGAGTCGGTTGAGCGGGGGATCGGTCTGCTGTGTGGACAGCTTGTGACGCTCGTGCGGATACAGCCGATCGATCGCGCGGGCGAGGTCGCGGCGGACGCTGCCGGTCAGGGTCGATACCTCGATCGAGGTGGCGATGTGGTGGATGAAATAGATCAGCAGGGCAACGTCGGCCACGGCCAGCAGCAGGGTGAAATTGACCGCCAGTTGGGGCACGAAGGTATCGACGCCGATGTGGTCATCAGCGGTCCGGATGCGCCGCAGGACCATCAGGCAATAGGTGAAGGTGGCCCCGAACATGCCGAGCACGATCTGATTGCCCCGGTCTGCCATGAAGTTGCGCACCAGCCGCGGGCCATAGGTGGAGCTTGCGGTGGCGATCACCGACATCGTGATCGAGAACGCCGTGCCGGCCACGCCGAACACGGCCGTGCCGACCGTGGTGACCATGGCGCTCGCCCCTGTGGGTCCGCTGGCGAACAGCAGACCGGTGAGCCAGCCGGGCAGCAACTCGGGCAGGCGGCTGCGATCCACCGCCACCAGGACCTCGCCGAGGATCAGCCCGAGAGCGATGAGAATCGCCGGCACGAACCAGATGCGCGTCGGCAGCGCCCGCAGACGCGTCAGGAATCCCTCCATGGCCGGCCCCCTTCGAGTTGATTCGCCACTCTAAGGGGGTCGGCCCGCGGTCAGGCGAGCGCGTCGCCGAGGTGGTTCACCGCGGCCCTGGCCCACTGGCCGACGCCGATGAGCGTGGCTGATGCCGCGCCGCACCAGTCGCCATAGCCGAGGAGATAGAGACCTTCCATCGCGGGTACGCGGGGTCCGTCGGTCAGGATCCGTCCGTTCTCGCGCGGGAGGTCGAGGTTGTTGAGGTGGTTGAGAGCCGGACGGAAACCCGTGCACCACACGACATCGTCGATGGGCTTCTCGGTGCCGTCGGCGAAGACAATGCCCGTCTCGGTGAACCGTTCGAACATGCGCTCGGCATGGAGCCGCCCGGCATCGCGCGCCGCCTTCACCGGTGGCAGGACCACGATGTCTCCCAGGGCCGCGATCGGTCGGCCGCCACCCCGGACCCGCGCCGAGGCGATCTGGAAGAGCTCCCGGCCGTCGACATCGTCGGGGAGATATCGCAGCGGCCCGAGGGTGCACCACGTCAGCTCCGATGCCCAGGACAGCTCGGCGGCGATCTGGGCCCCGGAATTCGCACCGCCGACGACCAGCACGCGTCGGCCGGCGTACGCCTCGGGTCCGCGATAGAACGCGCTGTGGGTCTGGGTGCCGGTGAACCGGTCGGACCCCGGATAGAACGGCACATAGCGCCGCGACCACGTGCCGGTCGCGCTGATCACGGCGTCCGCGGTCCAGGTGCCGTGATCGGTCTCGACGAGGAACTCACCGGACCGGCCGGATACCCGGCGTACCCGAACGGGACGCTCCACCGGGATCTCATAGCGCTCCTCGTAGCGCCTCAGATAGTCGATCACGTGGGCGGCATCCGGATTTCCGGGCCGGTACGCCGGCATCCGCCAGCCGGGCAGTGAAGAAAACTCGGCGGGGGAGAACAATCGCAGCGACGGCCACGTGTGGGGCCAGGCGCCGCCGGGGCCGGGTTGGTCGTCCAGGACCACGAAGTCGAGCTGGGCCCGGCGCAGGAAGTATGCCGCAGCGAGCCCGGCCTGGCCGCCGCCGATCACGACAACTTTCCGGTGTCTCTCCACGGAAGCTCAGGCTAGCCGGAGGCGTTCGGTCGGTTGGCCGGTGACCTCGGCGATCAGTTCGAAGTCCTTGTCGAGGTGCAGAATCGTCCGTTTGTAGAAATCTGCGGTGGCCGCCAGCAGTAGGTCGGGGATCGAGGGGGCGCGGTGATGACCACGGCCGGCCAATTGTCGCTGCACCTGGAGGGCGGCATCCTCAATGGCCGGTGTCAGGTAGTCGATGGGCATGTGGGAGATGGGAGGTGTGCCGAGTTCGCGAATGTGGTCTGCAAGGGATCGCGCAGAGTATCCGGCTTCCAGTAGGGACGGTGTTGTGATCGAGACGAGGCCCCGGTCGATGCGGGCGATCCATTCGAGGGCGTCGGGGCTGGCCGGGAGACGCAGGAGGGCGGACTTGTCGATCAGCCAGGTCGTCGTCACGACCAGGCGTCCCGCATGATCGACTCATCGCCGAGGTCGGACAACGATTCCGCCATCCGGCGGAGATCCTCGATCGTCGTTCGGGGGGCGATCCGCTCCGCCTCCTGGTGAAGCCGCTGGCGGAGGAACTCGTTGCGCGACAGGCCGAGCCGCTCGGCTTGCTCATCGAGCCGTTTGAGATCCTCGGCGGGAATGTCGCGAATCAGGATGTCGGGCATGTGATCACCTCTGATATCCAATGATATCAGTGACGGTCAACGGGCCCCGGCGGCCGGGGAGTCGGCGTTCTCGCCGGTCCCGCGCTGACGCGGTCCGCCGTGGCTGTCGAGGTTGTAGCCGGAGATCTGCCAGCCTCGGGCGGGATGCTCGTGGAGAATCGTCCAGGCGCAGTTGTCCATGCCGCCGAACATCTCGCGCAGGGCGGTCGGGGCATCGAAGAACCCCAGGATCCCGGCGACGAGCGAGGCGCCGTGGCCCACGACAATGGCGGTCTCGTCCGGAGCGAGCCCGTCCGCGATGTCTCGGAAGGCCGCGGCCATGCGCTCGCGTACCTCCGGGATCTGCTCCGCGCCCGGCACGTGATAGTCGGGGTCGGAGAAGAACTGCCGATGCACCTCGGGGTGGGCCTCGCGGAACTCGTCGAAGGTGAAGCCCTGGCGCAGGCCGACGGCGTACTCCCGGAGGCGCGCATCGGTCTGCACCGGCAGCCCGGTCACCTCGGCGAGATAGGCCGCGGTGTCGGTGGCCCGCCGCAGGTCCGATGACCACAGCGCGACGGGTTCGAACTCGGCCAGGGTTGGTGCGGCGGTGCGTGCCTGCTCGTGGCCGAAGTCATCGAGGGGCACGTCACTCTGGCCCTGGGCGCGGTTCTCGACGTTCCAGGCCGTCCGCCCGTGCCGCCAGAGCACGAGGCGTCGGTGTCCTGCCGGCTGGTCCATGGGTCTCGCTCCTTGTGCTCGCAGGGATCGCTGGCATTCTTGCCCCTATGTCTACCCAGGTGGAGCAGTGGTTCGCCTCCCGGACCTTTCGTGGCGCGGACTATGCCGCCGATGCGCTGGTCGCGGCCAAGGCTGGGCGGCGGATCAGCCTCGTCCTGCCGGCCCGCAACGAGGAGGCCACGGTCGGCGTGATGGTGGCGGCGATCCGGGCGGCGCTCGTCGACGGCGTACCCCTCATCGACGAGCTCGTCGTCATCGACTCCGACTCGACCGACAACACCGCGTGGGTTGCTGCTGAGGCGGGCGCGACCGTGCATGCCCAATCCGCGATCCTCCCGGAGCTCGACGCCCGGCCCGGCAAGGGTGAGGCGCTGTGGAAGTCACTGGCCGTGACCACCGGGGACCTCGTCGGTTTCGTCGACTCCGACCTCTATGACTTCGACCCGAAGATGGTGGTCGGGCTGTTCGGACCGCTGGTCTGCGAGGACCTGGCGTTCGTGAAGGGCTGCTATGAACGGCCTCTGTCCGTGGTCGGCGGGGTCGTGCCCGGCGGTGGTGGACGAGTCACCGAGCTGGTCGCACGGCCGTTGCTGAGCATGTGGTGGCCCGAGCTGACGGGCTTCGTGCAGCCGTTGGCGGGGGAGTACGCCGCCCGCCGCGACGTCTTCGAATCGGTGCCTTTCGTCGGGGGTTATGGCGTGGAGATCGGGCTGTTGATCGACCTGCTGGAGAGGTTCGGACTCGACGCGCTCGGCCAGGTCGACCTCGATGTGCGCAAGCATCGCAATGCGCCGGACACTGCCCTGGCCCGCATGGCCATGCAGATCCAGCGGACGGTCTGGGAGCGATTGGTACGCCAAGGGCGTGCCCCCGGCGACAGCCCGCCGGTCGAGCTTTTCCATCAGTACGCCCGGAGCGCCCGCGGGGGATTCGAGCGCATCACGACCGACCTGGCGTACTCGGAACGTCCGCCGATGGCGAGCGTCCGGGCCTGATTCTGCGCGACTTGTTTTTTTGTCGGAGGGGTCCCGTATAGTTCTTCTTGTTCGAACAGATGTTCTATATGAGTCGGGGAAGGGCTCGAGCATCTGGTGAACGCCGGGGTTGGCCCGGCGAGGGTTTCCTCGCCGGGCTCTCCCATTGCCGAGCGTTTGGGGGAGATATGCGGGTCTATGACGAAGCGATCGAAGTCCGGCAGGGCGAGGTGTCCGGCGTGGAGGCGCCCAGCCAATTTCTCTGGCGCAATCGGCTCTGGTCGGTCCGGTCGGTCGAGCAGCGCTGGGTGGTGACGGGCCCGTGGTGGGACTCGGCTGCGGCGAGGGCGGTGCGGGACGGAGCGGTGAGCCCCGACGGTGGAGACCTCCTGGCGGAGGAGGAGATCTGGCGAGTCGTGGCGGCCAGTGGCCGCACGGGGGTGCAGGGGGTCTATGAGCTGACCCATGCCGTCGAGACCGGGGCCTGGCGGCTGAGCCGGGTCATCGACTGAGGCGGCCGGATCATGAGTGATGTTCGCAGTGAACTCAACCGGGCGCGGTCCACCCTGGTGGCCGCCGAGCTGGTCGACCGGCCGGCCGAACGCTATCTGACGGCCCAGCTCGCGGCCGGTCAGGTCGCCGCCGTGGTGATCGGGACCCGGGCTGCCGGCCCGCGCCCGCAGCGCCGGAATGTGTGGCAGGTCATTTCCGATATCGCGCCCGACCTGGGGGAGTGGGCGGGCTATTTCCATGCCCTCCAGGGCAAGTGTGACGCGGTGCGTGCCGGGGCGACAGCGCTCGTGACGAGCCGGGAGGCCGACGACCTGGTCCGGGACGCCTATGCGTTCGCCGAGGCGGTCGAGCGGCGGCTGGTCCAGCCGGCGCAACGGAGATCGGGATAGCCATGGGTGATCCGTTCGTCCACCTCCGGGTGGCATCGGGCTATTCGCTGCGTTATGGCGCGGCCCATCCCGGTGCTCTCGTGGAGAGTGCGGCCGGCCATGAGATGGACACGCTCGCCCTGACCGATCGGGATGGTCTCTATGGGGCGATCCGCTTCGCCAAGGCCTGCGACCGTGCCGGCATCGCCCCGGTGCTGGGGGTCGACCTGGCCGTGCTGCCCGAAGCGGAGGAAACCAGTCCTGCGTCCAGGCCGCGGCGCAAGCCGGTCCGGGGTGGTGAGCTGAGGGATCCGGGGCTGCCGCGCGTGGTGGTGCTGGCTACCTCCCGCGCCGGCTGGGCAGCGCTGTGCCGGCTGGTCTCGGCTGTTCATCTCACCGGTGTACGCGGGCACGCGGTGGCCACGGTGGACCAGATCGAGGAATCCGCGGCTGCGGGCGATCTCGTCGTCATGCTGGGTGCCGACTCCGAGCTGGGTGCCCTGGTGCAGCGACGCCGGGAGCTGGCCGAGGCCCACCTGCGCCGCTGGCAACAGCGGCTCCCGGGCGGTGCCCTGGTCGTCGCGGTGACCGATCATCAGCTCCCGGGCGACGGGCCGGAGTCGACCACGCACGCCGCACGAATGCTCGCGTTGGCCGATGCGACCGGGGTGACGGCCGTGCTGACCAACGCGGTGCGCATGACTCACCCCGCGCAGGCGCCGACCCTCGATGTCCTCGACTGTGCCCGGCGGCTGGTCCCGCTCTCTGCTCACAACGTCGACCGCCGCAACGCCGAGGGGTGGCTCAAGTCCGGCAAGGACATGCTCGTGATCGCCGAGCGGGTGGCGCACCGGGCCGGGCGGGGCCCCCGGGGTGCCGAGCAGCTCATCGGTGACACGCGACTGCTCGCGATGCGCTGCCGGCTCGATCCTCGCGCCGACCTCGGCCTGGGCGAGATCCACCTCCCCGAGCTGGCCATGCTCGACGGCGGTCCCCGGGTCGGCGACGCGCAACGGCTGCTGTCCCAGCGTTGCGAGACCGGTCTCACCGAGCGCTACGGACAGGTCGATAGCCACACGAGGGAGCGGCTCGCCGACGAGCTGGCCGTGATCGAGAAGCTGGGTTTCGCGTCCTATTTCCTCACGGTGGCCGATGTGGTCACGATGGTGCGCGACATGGGCTGTCGGGTCGCCGCGCGGGGCTCCGGGGCGGGTTCGCTGGTGAACTATCTGCTCGGGGTGTCCGGGGTGGACCCGATCCGCAATGGGCTGATCATGGAGCGGTTCCTGTCGCCGTTGCGGCGATCGCTGCCCGATATCGACCTCGATGTCGAGTCCCATCGCCGCGAGGACATCTATCACCGCATCCTCGATGCCTTCGGCGGTGAACGGGTGGCCTGCGTGGCGATGCTGGAGACCTATCGCGTCCGTCACGCGGTCCGCGATGTCGGCGCTGCCCTGAGCCTGCCGCCCGGTGAGATCGACGCGATCGCCAAGGCTTTTCCCCATATCCGTGCGCGCGATGCCCGGGCCGCGTTGCGCGACCTGCCCGAGCTGCGCGCCGCTGGGTTGGCCGAGCGCCGGCTCGACCTGTTGTTCGAACTGGTCGAGTCCCTCGACGGGTTGCCGCGACACATCGCGCTGCACCCCTGCGGCGTACTGCTGTCGGATGCGACCCTGCTCGACCGCACCCCGGTCGAGGCGAGCTTTGCCGGGTTCCCCATGAGCCAATTCGACAAGGACGATGTCGAGGACATCGGCCTGCTCAAGCTCGACGTGCTCGGCATCCGCATGCAGTCGGCGATGTCCCATGCCGTCACCGAGATCGAGCGGACTGCGGGTGAACACGTCGACCTCGAGGCCCTCGCCGACGACGGGTTCAGCGATCCGGAGACCTATGAACTGATCGGGTCGGCGAAGACCCTGGGCTGTTTCCAGATCGAGTCCCCCGGCCAGCGCGAGCTGATCGGCAAGTTCGGCCCGAGCGACTTCACCGACATCATCATCGATATCTCCCTGTTCCGGCCCGGTCCCGTGAAGAGCGACATGGTCCGGCCCTTCCTCAACGCCCGCCAGGGCTGGGACGAAGCTCACTATCTCCACCCCGATCTCGAACCCGTGTTGTGGGAGACCTGCGGCGTCGTCGTCTTCCATGAGCAGGTCATCCGGATGATCTCGGTCCTCACCGGCTGTTCGCTCGCCGAAGGGGATGAGGCCCGGCGGGCGCTCGGCGATCGCGAGGCCAAGGACGACGTGGAGGCGTGGTTCCGTCCCGCTGCGCGGGCCAAGGGGTACGCCGAGTCTGTGGTCGAAGGAGCCTGGAAGGTGCTCGAGGCCTTCGCCTCCTTCGGCTTCTGCAAGGCCCATGCGGCTGCCTTCGCGCTGCCCACCTATCAATCGGCCTGGCTCAAGACCCACTGGCCGGCCCACTTCCTGGCCGGGGTGCTCACCCACGACCCGGGGATGTATCCGAAGCGCCTCATCCTCGAGGAAGCCCGCCGCAGTGGCGTCGAGGTGTTGGGTCTCGATGTCAACCGGTCGACGGAGCACTATCGGGTGGAAGCCCTGTCCGGGACGCAGGCATGGGGAATCCGGTTGTCGCTCGCTGACGTGAAAGGCATCAGCGATGCCGAGTTGGCCCGGGTCATCGCGGGGCAGCCCTATCGCTCGCTCACCGACTTCTGGAACCGCGCCGAGGCGTCCATGCCGGTGACCGAACGCCTGGTTCTGGCCGGGGCCTTCGACCGGCTCCACCACATCGGGCAGGCCACCTCGGTGCAGCGTCGGGGCCGGTTGACCCGGCGCGACCTGCTGCTGGCGGTGGCCGATCTCGACCGGGACACGCGGGCGGCCAATCGGGCGACCAAGGCGCGGGGCCGGAAGATCCCGACCCTGTCCGTGACCGAAAAGGGCACCGACCCCCGGACGCTCGCCCAGCGCCAGTCCCAGCGCCCGGCACCGGTGCGCCCGCCGGAGATCCAGTTGCCACTCGATTTCGACACCTCCGACGAGATCGTGGCCTCGGGCCTGCCCGAGATGACCGACACCGAGCGGGTGCGGGCCGAGTTGAGCGTGCTCGGCCTGGATGCCAGTCGCCATGTCGTCGACTTCTATCGCCCCCTGCTCGAAGCACTGGGCGTCACCTGGTCCACCGATCTGCTGTCGGTCCGCCGCAGGGAAAACCTGCTGGTGGCCGGAGTGAAGGTGGCCACTCAGACGCCTCCGGTGCGGTCCGGTCGACGGGTGGTGTTCCTGACCCTGGACGATACGACCGGTCCGGTGGACGCGACCTTCTTCGAGGACGCCCAGGGCCCCTATGCGAAGACCCTGTTCGGGTCCTGGTTGTTGCTGGTGCGCGGTGACCTGCGCCGAACCGGGCCTCGCGGAGTCTCCCTGCTCGCCAACGGGTGCTGGGATCTCGGCACGCTGTTCGAGACCTGGCGATCGGAGCAGGAACTGGCCGGCGACCCAGCCCAGGCGCTCGCAGCGGTCCGCGATGTCCTGGCCGAGGTCCCGGAAGGGTTCGGGGGCGGGCCGCGACGGGTGCTTGTGCATTCGAGCGGATTCCGCCAGTCGGCCTATTCCGATATCACCCCGGCCGGAGCTCCTGCTGCCGAGGCGCCACGCAAGCTCTGGCATTCGAGTCCCGGAAGTTCGGGCCGATGACGGGGGAGCGGATGCCGACACAGTCGCGACCCGCGCGGGCGGTCGGGCGCGGGGGACTAGGCTCCTTCCCGAAGGAGGTCGGAGATGAGCGAGTTCCAGCAGGTGGGCGCGGGCAATCGGCGGGCGGCCGCACGACGCCGCCGATCGATCGCCCAACAGTGGCTCAACGAGTTGTTGGTGACCCAGCTCGATCTCAGGGGGTCCGGACTGAATGTGGTCGATCTCGGTGGCGGCACGGGTGGCATTGCGGCTGCACTCGCCGAAGCCGGTCACACCGTGCTGGTCGTCGACCCGTCCCCGGATGCCCTGGCGGCCACCGAGCGCCGGGCGGCCGAGGCGGGTCTGGCCGATCGGATCACCGCACTCCAGGGCGATACGACGACTCTGGCCGAGGTGGTGCCCGCAGGGTCGGTCGATGTCATCGTCTGTCACCTGGTCCTGGAGCGGTGCGACAACGTCACCGAATCCCTGCAGGCCATGGCCACTGCGCTGAAACCGGGTGGGCTGCTCAGCTTCGTCATTGCCCAACGGCTGCCGAAGGTGCTCAAGCTTGCCGAGACCGGACAGATCGACCTGGCCGAACAACTCCTCGACGATCCCGGCATCCTCGACCGGACGGCCCTGATCGACTTCCTCCGCGACGGCGGGTGGCAGGTCCTGGCCGAACACGGCGTCGGCGTGATCGCGGATCGCATTCCCGAATCCGCCGCCGAGGGCCGGGCCGAGGAACTGCTGGAGCTCGAAGCGGCCGCCGCCGGCCAGCCGGCCTATCTGGAATCGGCCACCCGGCTGCACGTGCTCGCTGCTCGCGGCTGAATCCGTCCCCCGGGATCACGCTCCCGGTCGGCCTCCCGCAGGGGAGGCACTGAGATGCGCACGTTGTTGCACGTCGATATGGACGCGTTCTATGCCTCGGTGGCACTGCGCGACCGCCCCGATCTGATCGACAAGCCCGTCCTGGTCGGTGGTGCCACCCGCGGCGTCGTGCTCTCGGCGACCTATCCGGCCCGCGCGCACGGGATCTCCGGTGGCATGCCGATGACCCGGGCCCGCAGACTCTGCCCGGAAGCGGTTGTTCTCCCCCCGGATTTCGATGCGTACGCCGAGACCGCCCGCGGCATCCGGGCCATCTTCGAATCGGTCACCGCCGTCGTCGAGGCCGCGTCTATCGATGAGGCCTTCCTCGACATCACCGGATCACTGCGACGACTCGGGGATCCGGCCGGGATCGGCGAGCTGATCCGGGCGAAGGTCTTCGACGAGCAGGGCATCACCTGCTCGGTCGGCATCGGGCCCACCAAGTTCGTCGCCAAGCTCGCCTCCAACGCAGCCAAACCCGACGGGCTTCGCGAAGTTACGCCGGGCGAGGTCGTGCCCTTCCTCCACCAACTGCCGGTGGAGGCGATGTGGGGGGTGGGGGAGGCCACCGCCGAGAAGCTCCACCGACTCGGGCTCCACCAGGTCGCAGAGCTGGCGTACACGCCCTCGGAAACCCTCCAACGCGCTTTCGGGCGGCATCAGGGAGCCCTGCTGCACGACCTGGCCTGGGGGCGCGATCCACGACCGGTGGTGAGTCGGCCCCCGGAGCGCAGCGTGGGGTCGGAGGAGACATTCGGTCGGGATACCGATGACGAGACGGTGGTACGCCGGGAACTCCTGCGCATGGCCGACCGCACGGCCTCTCGGATGCGGGCCGCCGGGGTCATGGGCCGCACGGTGGTGCTGACGATCCGGTTCGCGGACTACACCCAGATCACCCGGTCCGGAACCATGCGGGAGCTGTCGGATGCCAGCGGTGAGATCCATGCCCGGGCGATCGCGCTCTGGGAAGCGCTGGCGTTGCGCAGGGCCCGGATCCGCAAGGTGGGAGTGCGGGTCCAGGGTTTGGTGGACCGTTCCGAAGCCCATCTGCAGCCCGAACTTGGCGAACCCGAACAGGGCTGGCGGGAGGCCGAGCGGGCGATGGATGCGGCTGTTGCGCGCTTTGGGCCGAAGGCTGTCCAGCGGGCATCGCTGACCCGGTCAAGGAACCACGCCGAAATCGAGCGCCCAGATCGAGCGGTCGGGTTTTCTTGGCCCACGAATGAACCTACACTTGAGGAGCCGTCCCGATAGGGGACGATTCTCAATACGATCCGGGTGGGAGGTGGCGCGGGTGGCACTGTCCGATGAAGAACAGAAACTCCTCGAACAGATGGAGGCAGCGCTCGCGGCGGAGGACCCAAAGTTGGCCCACACGCTGCGCGGCACCAAGACGCCTCGGACGCTCCAGCGCAAACGCGCGGCGCTCGCTGGAGTGGGTTTCTTGGCCGGGTGCGCCATGCTGGTCATCGGCATGCGAGCTCATTGGCTGGTTTCGGTCGCTGGCTTCGTCATCATGCTGGCTGCGACCGTCATCGCGGTGACCGCCTATCGCCGTGTCGAGCCGGCCGCATCGGGCCCGACAGCTGTCAAGGCCGGTCAGCGCCAGAGTTCCAGTGATACGTCTTTCATGGACAAGATGGAAGAACGCTGGCGTCGGCGTCAGGACGAAGGTTTCTGAGCGAACCATCACGCATCAAAGAGGGGGACTCCGGC
The DNA here is from genome assembly GCA_964515145.1 of uncultured Enemella sp. GTDB lineage: Bacteria > Actinomycetota > Actinomycetes > Propionibacteriales > Propionibacteriaceae > Enemella. The sequence goes on along the minus strand of CAZEVN010000006.1, from coordinate 38,827 downwards.
TCGGAGTCCCCCTCTTCATGGTCACGGTGATTGAGCCAGACTCGGGCGCGGGCTCCATTCAGCTCGCCCTCCCGCTGGGCTGGCGTACATGCACTGTCGAAACCCGCCCGACACGTGGAGTCGCCGGAAAAACGCGTCGTTCAGCGTCCGTTCACGGCAGTCAGCGCCCCTTCACCGCTTGAGCTTGTGCTCTCTCGGGCCCGAATTCCCTTCAGCTTGTCCTCGCCGACTCCGCCCCCGGTGCACGGGGAGCCTTAGACGCGAAGACAAGCTGAACGCGGTGGGGCGCAAGCTCAAGACGTCAACGGGAGCTGAAGCGCGAAAGGGAAGCTCGGAGGCTGATCGACGTGCCACTCCGGGCGTAGAGAAGCCCACGAGCACTCAGGCGCGCAGCACCCGCTGACCGAGGTTGTGCCAGAACGACCGGGGCCACCAGGTCGCGGCGATCCGGTCCGGGCGCTGGCTGCGTTCCGACAATCCCCGGCGCACCTGATGCGTGATCGCAGCCAGGTCAGCGTTGATGGTGTGCTGCTTGGCATAGCGAGCGCGTTCGACCATGAGGGACAGGACCGTCATCGCCTTGGCAGAGGGCCCGTCCAGGTCGTGGGCGATCTGGCTGCCGATGACGCGCGGTGACCCGGCCGGCCAATGGCCACCGAAGTCGATCACCGAATCCCGGACCTCGGCCCAGGCGTTCTCCACCTGTGCGGTCGGTGGCCCATGCCCGTCAAGGCGCCGGCCACGACGCTGGCTGCGCAGCAGCATCGGCAGAGCACCGAGTCCGGCAAGGACCGCAGTGCCCAGCGCTACTCCGAGCACCCGACCCCACGGGAAACCCTCACCATCGATCCCGGCGCCGATTTCCGGAGTCGCCTCCGCGGTCGGGGTGGGCTCCTCCTGGGGAGCCACGCTTTCGGTCGGCGCGGGGGCCTCGGACGGCCCCTCGCCGGCGTTCTCACTCGTGCCCGACACGACGGTCCAGGCCGGCGGGGACGCGATCGACGGGGTCGGCTCGAACCGGACCCAGCCATAACCCTCGAACCACAGTTCGGGCCAGGCATGCATGTCCCGGATCGAGACCTCCCAGTGTTCGCCCTTGCGCTCGCCGGGCAGGAAGCCGACGGCCACGCGGGAGGGGATGCCGGCGACGCGTGCCATGGTCGCCATCGCTCCGGCGAATTGCTCGCAATAGCCCTTCTTGTCGCGGAACAGGAAGTTCTGCAGAGCCTCATAACCGGAGCCGGGCAGGGGCTCGGTGGAATAGGTGTAGCCACCCTCGTTGCGCAGGTAGTTCTGGATCGCGGCCGCCTTGAGGGCCGGGGACTCGATGCCCTGCGTCAACTGCACGGTGAGGTTGACGATGTCGTCCGGAAGATCCTGCGGCATCGGCACTGTGAGCTGGGCATCCGGCGGGTTGCCGGCGGCAAGAGCCCGCGACAGACCCGGACCGTCAGGTTTGATGTCGACGCTCCGCACCGTGTATTCGAGGTCGCGGATCGCGTCGGCCCGGTTCTCACCCGTCGCCAGGACCACCAGGGAATCCCGGTCATAGGCCCACTGGCCCTCACCCGAGAACGAATCCGGCGCGTAGGGCAGCGGGAGATATTCCGAACGGAAATCCGACACCTTGATCGTGGTGTTGCGGATGATCTCGCCGGGCTCGGAACGATGCCCCGGAGCCGGGGGCAGGTCGGTCCCGGTGGTGAGCTGCATGCCCGCGTTCTGCCAGCCGGTCGCGTTGAACACCGGCAGGGAGGCCATCCGCAGATAGGCACCATCGGCCTGATCGGTCGTATAGGTCATGACGACGCGATCCTGCGGCTGGTTCAGGTTGCGGCGCAGGTCGAGGGTGGGGTCGGCCATCTGCAGCGGACCGTCGGAGCCCTTGGGCCTCGTGATTCCCCAACCCTGGGAAGTCAATGTCGGGATCACCATGCCGAGTGCGAGCGTGAGCACGATCGCCGGAATGCCCACGACAGCCGCCATGCGCACCGCCAGAGGTGCGGACCCGCGGTCGTGCTGGCTTCGGCGTACGCCGCGCGGCCAGCGCTCGGATGTGTTGATGCCCTCGGCGAGAAGGATGCCCAGATAGCCGACGGCGATCGCCACGAAGCACCACCAGGGCACATCCACGCGCGGAGTCAGCGCAGGCACCAGGAACAGGGATGCCAACGGAGCGATCGACCACATCGGCCGGTCGATGCCCTGCACCATCACGTCGGTGAGGATCATGATCAGGCCGATAGCGGTGACGAACAGCAGGCGTACGCCAGGATGGGGCTCCATCGGCGCCGGCTGCATCTGCATGTGATTGGTGGCGTCGGTGAACAGCCCCACATAGCGCGCCAGGGCGTTCCCCTCGCCGGCGTCCAGGCCCAGGGACACGGCGAAACTGAAGCCGATGAGGGTCAGGAACTGGAACCCGAGGATGGGCACATCCCCGACCCTGAAGCGACGCAGGACAAAGGTCACGGCGCCGAGGATCACGACGAGGACGGACGACAGAATGAGATAACCGCTGTCCTGCGTCAGGGGCAGCAGGGTCGTGCTTGCGAGCAGGACCCCGATCGTGACGGCCACCACCCACCGGTCGGAGACCTGGATCGCACTCGAATTGCGGGCGGCCATCAGACGTGTTCCCCCAACCGTTCCAGGTCTTTCCAGGCATCGGTGATCGCGGTCACCCGCGTCACCTCCGCAACCCGCCACATCTGGTTGCGCAGCATCTGCACGGCGACCCGGTGATCTTCCTGTTGCTGTTCGGTGGCTCGCTCGCTGCGGGCCACGAACGTGTCCACATCGATCACCACGGCCAGGCCCTGGGCCCGGTTCCGGCGCGTGCGCAGCAGCGCCTCGGCCTCGGTCGGAGTGAGCCGGCCGGTGATTGCCACGACGAGCCGACCCTGACGGCCGATCAGCGGCGAGTCGAGCGCCTCCGACATGCTCGTGGCGGCGTGCGGCAGGGCGTCGGTGAAGCAGTGCAGGATGTGCTGACGGGTCGTGTGATAGGACCGGTCGATATCGCGGGGGAGCATCGCGCCACCCGCGTCATAGAGGTCGACCGTGAATCCGTGCTCCAGGAAGTGCATGGCGATCGAGGCGGCGCAGGACACGGCGTACTCGAACGACGACTCGCGTCCCGGACCGCCATGGGCGATCGCCCGGGAATCCAGCACGAGCGTGACGCTCGGATCCCAGGCCTGTTCTTCACGGCGGACCATGAGCTCACCGCGGCGGGCGGTCGAGCGCCAGTGGATGCGGCGCACGTCATCGCCCTGGCGGTATTCGCGGACCAGGACGTCGTCGGACCCGATGACGCCGAGTCGCTGCGGCCGGGTCTCGCCGGACGAGCCGCCACCGGTCACATTGCGCATCGAACCGAGGTGGTGGATGCGCGGCGTGACCAGGACCTCGGAGGTCGCGGTGAACTGGCGGTCGAACTTCACCAGGTTGAACGCATCGCGCGAGCGGACCAGCAGGGGGCCCACGGTGAAACGGCCCCGCTGCTTGCCTTCCAGCGGATAGCTGACCTCACGCCGCCAGGACCCGGACGTGTTGTTGACCCCGAAGCGGGGGCGTTTGCCGAGAGACGCCGGGATGTGCTCCTCGAACAACAGCAGCCCGGCAGGCAGGTTGCCGCGTTTCACGAGAGCCAGCGTGGCCTCCATGGTCTCGCCGATGGGCATCTCACCGTGGTCGAAGCCACGCTCACAGGTGAGTCGCAGCCGCGTACGCGCAATGAAGAACAGGGAGATCGCGGGGAGCAGAAACAGCAGCAGGCCGAGCCACAGCACAGCGCGCTGGCCCAGCAGCATGCTGCCGATGATCGTCGCCAGCCCGGCCACCAGCAGCATCTTGCCGCGCGGCGTCAGGAGGCTCCAGGGGTTTCGCTTCACCTGGCGGATCCGCCTCTCATCACTTGTCGGGGACAGGCACCGAGCGCACCACGGTGTCGATGATGTCGGACACCGAGTGTCGGGCCAGCTGGGCGTCGGTCGACGGGAGCACCCGGTGCGACAGCACCGCACCGGCCAGGGCAGCCACATCATCGGGGCTGACGTAGTCGCGACCCGCGAGGGCGGCATGGGCCCGCGAGGCGCGGAGCAGCTGGAGGGAGGAACGCGGTGAGGCACCCAGGCGCAGGTCCGGCGTCTCGCGGGTGGCGGTGACGATGGCGATCAGATATTCCTTGACCGCCGGCGCCACATAAACCTGCTTGACCGCCTGGATCAGGCCCAGGATCGTGCCGGCATCGGTGACCGGCTTCAGCTGGCCGAGCGGATCGACCGAACCGTGATGCTCGAGCATGTCGAGCTCGGCGTTCTTGGTGGGATAGCCCATCTGGATGCGGGCGGTGAAGCGGTCGCGCTGGGCCTCGGGGAGGGGATAGGTGCCCTCCATCTCGATCGGGTTCTGGGTGGCGACCACCATGAAGGGCAGTTCGAGCTCATAGGTCACGCCATCGACCGAGACCTGGCGCTCTTCCATCGACTCCAGCAGTGCGGACTGGGTCTTCGGCGAGGCGCGGTTGATCTCGTCGCCCACGACGATGTTCGCGAACACGCCACCCGGCTTGAACTCGAAGTCGCGACGCTCCTGGTTGTAGACGGAGACGCCGGTGATATCGGACGGCAGCAGGTCGGGGGTGAACTGGATGCGGCGCACCGAGCACGCGATCGACTTGCCGAGCGCCTTGGCCAGCATCGTCTTGCCGACACCGGGCACATCCTCCAGCAGCAGGTGACCCTCGGCGAGCAGCACGACAAGAGCGGTATCGATGGGTTCGCGCTTGCCCTCGATCACGGACTCGATGGCGCCACGCACCCGGCCCATGACCTCGACCACGTCCTCGACGCCGAACTTGCGCGAGGGGCCGGATCCGCGCCGGCCGATGATCGGGTTCGATCCGGTGAGCGGCCCTTCACGGGTCTCGTCGTAGTAGGAGCTCAACTCGTCCTCCATCGCTAGCGAAAACATCGACGTGCCCGCAGTGGGGCTGGGTGAGGCAGTCCGTCGACTCTCACACCGCGGGCGCCCGGTGGACCACCTTACGCGTTCGCCGTCCGAGCGCGTAACCGAACTGTTATCGGGCGGCACGGTGGAGCGAAGTGGAGCAGAGCCGAGTGCCCGGGACGACGATTCGGGCCCCGAAGGCCGTTATTTGATCGCAACACGCGCGCAGGTGGGGCGAAGGTGTTGCCTCAAGTGGGGCGAAGTGGAGTAATGTGGTGCGCGGTGGAGGGAATTGGTTGAGCTTGGAGAGCCAGGGAGGTGGCCCAGATGTTCCTGGGAACCCACTTCCCGAAGCTCGATGAGAAAGGCCGCTTCTTTCTGCCGGCGAAATTCCGTGAGGAGCTCGCCGAGGGACTGGTGATCAGCCGGGGCCAGGAGCGCTGTCTGACCATCTGGACCGTGGAAGCTTTCGCGGAACACGCCCGTTCGATGTCCGGGCCTTCGATCAGCAGGCGCGTGCGGGACTTCCAGCGCATGCTGGCCGCGGGTGCCTCCAACGAGGTTCCGGACAAACAGGGTCGGATCACGATTCCGTCCGAGCTTCGCCGCTATGCGGGGCTCGAGAAGGAGATCGCGGTCATCGGCGCTTTCGAGCGGGTTGAGGTCTGGGATCTCGAGGCCTGGGAGGAATACCAGGCGGAGCAGGAACAGGCCTTCGCCGACATGGACAACTTCCCGGACGACGACCAGTGAGCCGCTGATCCCGACCAGGGCTCGTGCATCGAGGTTTCGGCCCGAAAGGCGAGTTGGCTGGCGCACCTTCCCCGGTGCCAGGCAACACTTCCCAACGCCTTTCGGGACGAAACCCCGGTGCACGATCACGTTTCACCCGTGCGCTCCGGCGCGCCCGATGCACAGCACCGCGACGGTCACGAGGGGGTCCGAATGATGAGGGAACAGTCGGCCCGGCACGTGCCGGTCATGCTGTCCCGGATCGTCGACCTGCTGGAGCCCGCGCTGACCGAGCCGGGCTCGGTCTATGTCGACTGCACGCTGGGGCTCGGCGGCCATGCGGAGGCGATCCTTACTCGGTGCCCGAACGCCCGGCTGATCGGCATCGACCGCGATCCCCAGGCCCGGGAGTTGGCCGCCGAGCGACTCGCTCCCTTCGGTGACCGGGTCACCATTGCTGCCGCCGTCTATGACGAGATTGCGGAGGTGCTTGCCGAGAGGGGTACGCCGAAGGTGCAGGCCATCCTGGCCGACCTGGGCCTCTCGTCTCTCCAGATCGACCGCACCGAACGCGGCTTTGCCTATTCGGTCGACGCGCCGCTCGACATGCGGATGGACCTCGCCGAACCGTTGACTGCAGCCGAGGTCGTCAATACCTATTCCGCAGCCGACCTGCAGCGGATCCTGTCCCGCTATGGCGAGGAGCGATTCGCGCCCCGGGTGGCACGGGCCATCGTCACCGCCCGGGAAGTCGAGCCCTTCACCAACTCCGGTCGCCTCGTGCAGGTCATCGCCGATGCCATCCCGATGGCGGCGCGCAAGACCGGGGGACACCCGGCCAAGCGCACCTTCCAGGCCCTGCGCATCGAGGTGAACCGCGAGCTCGCCGCGCTCGAGGGCATGCTGCCCGACGCTGTTGCGGCCCTGGCAGTCGGCGGTCGCTTCGCGGTGCTGGCGTACCACTCGCTCGAGGACCGTGCGGTGAAACAGGTCTTCCGCACGGGTTCGGAGGATCGGGCCCCGCGCGACCTCCCCGTCGTGCCCGCCGGCTATGGCCCCGAACTCACGCTGCTCACCCGTGGGGCAGAGAAACCGACCCAGTCCGAGATCGACGAGAACCCCCGCGCCGCCTCAGCCCGGCTGCGCGTCGCCCAGAGGATCGAGGAACGCTGATGAGCGCCGTGCCCGTGGTCAGCCCCGACAGCCGCCGTGACCCGTCGACCCCACGCCTCCGACGGCTCCGGTTGGTCCGGCCGTCCCGGCCCCGCATGGGGCCCGTGGCGTTTCTCACGTTCCTGTTGGGCCTGGTCGGCGTGGGCATGGTGGGGCTGCTGCTCCTCAACACCCATCTGCAGAACCAGGCGTTCCAGGCGACAGAACTGCGGCGGCAGGCCGCCGAGATGTCGTATGCCGAGGGCGAGCTCACCCAGCTGGTCGTCGAAGCAGGATCCACGAGGGAACTGACCCGCAAGGCGACCGAACTCGGACTGCGTCCCAATCGCGGGGTGGCCTTCATCGATATCCCGGCGGGCAATATCACGGGTGAGCCCACAGCCGATGACGGACTTTTCCTCCCGAGCTCGCTGACGCGCAGTGCCGAAGAGATCGCCCAGGAGAAGGCCAAGATCGCCCTGACCCATGCCGGAGAGCGGCGGCAGGCCGAGGCCCGCGTCGCCGAACACCACCGCCAGCGCATTCTCGACGCCCGCGCGGCTGCGCAGGCCCAGGCCGCACAGGCAGCAGCCCAGGCCCAGGCAGCCCAGGCTCCGCCCGCGGCTCCGGCGCAACCTCAGGCCCAGTCCAACGGTGACCAGCCGCCCGCCGGTCAGCAGCCCCAACCCCAGGCCCAACCTCAGGAAGGGGCGCGCTGATGGCAGACCGCAAGCCGACTGGCACGCGTCGGTCCACCGTGAGCACGACACGCACCCGCACAGCAGCCTCGCGACGCCCTGCGACCGCGCGCGGCCGCTCGCGCCCGGCCAGCACGCCGAAGCGTCGACCGAAGGCGAGCGGCGCCCGTCTGATGATGCCGCTGGGGGATTCGCAGAAGCGTCTGCAGGTGCTGTTGGTCGCGCTCGCGATCGTCGCGTCCCTGTGCGTGGGCCGGCTGGTGCAGATCCAGGGCCTGGACGCGAAGGCGTACGCCGCGACCGCATCGAAGCAGATGACCCGCAGCGTCCCGATCGCAGCCACCCGGGGCACGATCACCGACCGCAACGGTGCCGTTCTTGCGGTCACATCCCCCGCCGTGATGATCACCGCGGATCCGACCCTCATCAATGTCGATGATCCCGAGAAGAACAAGGTCAATGTCGTCGCGGACATGCTGGTGGCCCATGTGGGCGGCACGCGGGACGACTATGTGAAGGCACTGACCAAGCCCGATACGCGTTATTCGATCGTGGCCCGCAAGGTGCCCGCTGCGGCGTACCACCGGCTTGCGGTCGATCTCAGCCAGGCCGGGATCTATGGCGTCTTCCGGGAATCCGACCCGATCCGCACCTATCCGGAAGGCAGCGCGGCGGCTGCTGTGCTGGGCTTCGTCGGGGCGGACTCGATGGGCCAGGGCGGGCTCGAATACACGATGAACGCGCAGTTGGCCGGCACGCCGGGACGGGAGATGTATGAGGCGTCACCCGCCGGCTATCGCATTCCCCTCGGCTCCAACATCATCGAGCCGCCCAGCAACGGGATCTCCTATGAACTGACGATCGACACCGAGCTCCAGGTCATCACCGAGCGCAAGCTGGCCCAGGTCGTCGATGAGTCGAAGGCGCGATCCGGCATGGCGATCGCCATCGACATCAAGACCGGCGAAGTGCTCGCAATGGCGAACGTGCCCAACTTCGACCCCAATGACATCAGCCGTGCGAGCAGCGAGGACCTGTTCAACCGCTCGATCAACCAGGCCTATGAGCCCGGGTCGGTGCAGAAGGTGCTCACCATGGCAGCGCTCATGGATGCCGGCGTGATCACGCCCGACACGCGACTCGTCGTCCCGCCGACCATCAAGTCGGGCGGCGGTGTGGTGAAGGACGTCTGGAAGCACGGGTACGCCAACGTCACGGCCCGGGGCGTGCTGGCGTACTCATCGAATATCGGGACCATCATGATGACCCGCGAGATGGAGACAGCCGAATATCGGGACGCGTTGGTGCGGTTCGGGCTGGGGCAGAAGACGGGCATCGAGCTGCCGGGCGAAGCGACGGGGTTCCTCCCGCCGGCGGACATGCCGGACTACAGCCGTGACCAGATCTCGTTCGGCCAGGGCCTGTCGGTGACCGCGATCCAGAATGCTGCGGCCGTCGCGGGGATCCTCAACGGCGGCGTCTACAACCCGCCGACGATCCTGCGCTCGGCGACCGATGCCCAGGGGAATCCGGTGGAAATCCCGCGCCGCGAAACGCGTCGGGTGGTTTCGCCGGAAACGTCCAAGGGTGTCGCCAGCATGATGGAATCCGTCGTCGCTCCGGGAGCGTTCGCCGAGTCGCTGGCCATGGACGAATATCGCGTCGGCGGCAAGACCGGCACGTCGGAGAACTTCGATGTCGAGCTCGGCGCCTATTCCGGATTCACCTCGTCCTTCGTCGGAATGGCACCGGCAGAGGACCCGCGCATCCTCACCTATGTGGTGGTCGAGGATCCCCGCAATGGCCACACCGGTGGTGCGGTGGCGGGCCCCGTCGCCTGGGACATGATGCGCACGGCGCTGCCGAAATATGGCATCCCGCCGTCGACCGGCGCGCGGCCCACCGAGGATGATCTGACGTGGTGAGCCCGGTAGCGTCATGAGCGTGACCGATCCGATCGAGCCCGGTGAGACTTCCGGGCGCGCGCAGGCTGCGCCCCGGGAATTCGCCGATCTGGTGATGCCGTGGGCGAGGCCGACGGCATCCGCTGTCGACGCCGCCCCCGTGACCGGTGTCAGCCTCGACTCGCGCCTCATCCGCGCCGGCGACCTCTATGTGGCACTGCCCGGAACCCGGGCGCACGGCGCCGACTTCGCTGCCAAGGCTGTCGCCGCCGGTGCGGCGGGGGTCCTCACCGATGCCGAGGGCGCGGAGCGGCTGGGCAGCGGGCTCGCAGTGCCCATCGCGGTGGCCGCGGATCTGCGCGGGGCGATGGCCCGGATCGCGGCTGATCTCTATGGCCAGCCGACCGACGCGCTGCGCATGTTCGGCGTGACGGGGACCAACGGCAAGACCACGACCACGTTCCTGTTGGCGGCCGCGCTGAGAGGACTCGGGTTGAGCGTGGGCAGCATCGGTACGCTCGGGTTCGAGCTCGACTCCGAGCCCCTGCGGGTCGCGCGGACGACCGTGACGACGCCCGAGTCGATCGACCTGCAGGCGCTCCTGGCGCTGATGCGGGACCTCGGGGCCCAAGCCGTCGCGATGGAGGTGTCGTCGCACGCGATGGTGCAGCGGCGCACCGAACCGGTCCGGTTCGACGTGGCGGCGTTCACCAATCTGAGTCCCGAACACCTCGACTTCCATCCCGATATGGAGCACTACTTCGAGGCGAAGGCCGCGCTGTTCACCCCCGAACACTGCCGGGCCGCCGTCGTCAACATCGACGATGAGGCCGGGGTGCGGCTGGCCGAGCGGATCCGGGCCACCGAGGTGGAGCTGCGGACCGTGAGCTGGCGGGAGCCGGCCGACTATCGGATCACAGAGGTCTCCGGTCGTCATGTCCGACTGGCCTCGGGACTCGAGTTCGACCTCCTGCTGCCCGGCGATTTCAATGTCACCAATGCCGTGACGGCTCTGGCGATGATCGAATTGGCCGGATATGACCGCGAGGCGGCGGCGGGCGCCCTGGCGGCGGTGACCGTCCCGGGGCGCATGCAACCGGTCGAGCTGCCTGCCGGTGCCCCGACCACCTTCGTCGACTTCGCCCATACGCCCGAGGCGGTGCGCTCTGCGCTCGCCGTGTTCGGCCATGACCGGGCCCGCAGCCGGCGGGTCATCGCCGTTCTCGGGTGTGGTGGTGACCGGGACCGCGTCAAGCGGGAGCCGATGGGCCGCGTGGCAGCGGAGGGGGCCGACATCGTCATCGTCACCGACGACAACCCCCGCACCGAGGACCCGGCGTCCATCCGGGCCCGGGTGCTGGCGGGCGCGCGCTCGGTGACCGACGATCCGGCCCGGGTGGTCGACGGAGGTGAGCGGCGCGCCGCCATCGGGCTCGCATTGCGGACGGCGGGCGTCGATGATGTCGTCGTGGTTCTGGGCAAGGGCCATGAACAGGGTCAGGAGATCCGGGGCCGCGTCACTCCTTTCGATGACGCGGGTGTGATCGTCGAGGAATGGCGTGCGGCAGAAGGGGACCGTTGATGGAGAAGCTGACGCTCCGCCGGCTCGCGGAGGTGGTGGACGGCAGGCTGCACGATGAGGCCGGTGCCGATCGTCTCGTCGGTCCCGATGTCGTCATCGATTCGCGGGAAGCGACGCCCGGGGCACTGTTCGTGGCCTTTGCGGGCGAACAGGTGGACGGCCACGACTACATCGCGAAGGCCGCCGGGCTCGGAGCGGTCGCGACGTTGTGTCAGCAGGTGCCGGCCGATCTCGCCTCCGAAGCCGCAGTCGGCTGCGTGCTCGTGGCCGATCAGACAGCCGCCCTCGGAAAACTTGCCAGACACCTCACGGAGCGGCCGGGCCTCGCCGTTATCGGCATCACCGGCTCGCAGGGCAAGACCTCCACCAAGGACCTGGTGGCGCAGGTGCTCGCCGGCCACGGTGAGACCGTGGCACCCCAGGGATCGTTCAACAACGAGATCGGCGTGCCGCTCACCGCCACCCGTGTCAATGACTCGACCCGTTTCCTGGTCAGCGAGATGGGCGCCCGGGGCATCGGCCACATCCGTTATCTCTGCTCGCTCACCCCACCGTCGATCGGCGTGATCCTCAACGTCGGCCACGCCCACGTGGGGGAGTTCGGCAGCCAGGACGCGATCGCCGAGGCGAAGGGCGAACTCGTGGAGGCCCTGCCCGCGGACGGTTGGGCCGTCCTCAACGGCACCGACCGCCGCGTGGTGGCGATGGCATCGCGTACGCGCGCCCGCGTCGCGCTCTTCTCGGGTGGAGGCCACCCGGATACCGCCGCCGACCTGATCGTGTGGGCCGATGGCGTGACGGCCGATGATTTCGACCGGCATCGATTCACCCTGCGGGTCGAACGCCCGGACGCCGAGCCGCAGGCAGCCGAGGTCACGCTCCGACTGGTCGGCCGCCACCACGTGGGCAACGCGGCCGCGGCTGCAGCGGCGGCGATCTGCGCCGGCATGGAGCTGCCCGACGTCGCCGGGGCACTGGCGGAGGCGACCCCGCAGTCCCGCTGGCGGATGGAAGTATCCGAGCGTGCCGACGGCGTGATCATCGTCAACGATGCCTACAACGCCAATCCTGATTCGATGCTGGCGGCCCTCGACACCCTCGCTCGCATCACCCGGCGCCGACGGACACGGCAACCCGGGATCCGCAGTTGGGCGATACTGGGGCAGATGTTCGAACTGGGTGAGACCTCGCTGGACGAGCACGTCGCCATTGCGCGAGCGGTCGGTTCGTTGCAGATTGATCACCTGATCGCGCTTGGGGAGTTCGCGGACGACATGATGACCAGTGCCTTGGCTGCCGGCTGTCCCGCGCCCACAACCGCAAGGGACGCAGCCCACGCCGCAGAGCTGGCGAAGCCCGCCCCGGGTGACATCGTGCTGGTCAAAGCTTCCCGGGCCGTGGGGCTCGAGAAGGTGGCCGACGCTCTTCTGGCGGCGGGCGACGAAACAACTGGAGTGGTGCAGTGAAGACAATCCTGTTCGCGGCCGCAGCCGCGATGGTCTTCACCCTGTTGGGGACCCGGGTGGCCATCGGCATCCTGGTCAAGCAGGGCTATGGACAGTTCATTCGTGACGATGGTCCGACCGCTCACCACACCAAGCGCGGCACGCCCACCATGGGTGGCATCGTCATCATGATCTCGGTGGTGGCCGCCTATTTCCTGGCCCACCTCGTCACCTGGCGACCCCCGACCGCCTCGGGGCTGCTGGTGCTCTATCTGTTCCTCGGTGCGGGTCTGGTCGGCTTCCTGGACGACTGGACCAAGATTTCCCGCCAGCGGTCGCTGGGGCTGGACTCCAAGGCCAAGCTGATCGGCCAGTCCCTCGTCGCGGTGTCGTTCGGCATCCTGGCGTTCCAGTTCCCCGACGAGCGGGGACTGACGCCGGCCTCTGCCGCCGTGTCCTTCCTCCGCGACATCCCGTGGCTCGTGCTGCCCGTGATCCTCGCGGTGGTGTGGATCGTCCTGCTCGTCGCGGCGGCGACCAATGCGGTCAACCTCACCGACGGGCTCGACGGCCTGGCCACCGGTGCCAGCACGATGGTGTTCGGCGCCTATGTGCTGATCAACCTCTGGCAATACAACCAGTCCTGCGCCTCGCTCTCGACGGCCAGCGCCCGGTGTTATGAGGTCCGTGACCCGCATGACCTGGCCGTGGTGGCCGTTGCGCTCGCCGCGTCCTGCTTCGCCTTCCTGTGGTGGAACACCAAACCGGCCAAGATCTTCATGGGTGACTCCGGTTCACTCTCCCTGGGTGGGGCCCTGGCCGCGCTGGCCATCTTCACCCGCACCGAGCTGCTGCTCGTGATCCTCGGGGGCCTCTTCGTCATCATCACGATGTCGGTCATCCTCCAGGTGGGCTTCTTCAAGCTGACCAAGGGCAAGCGCCTGTTCAAGATGGCACCGCTGCAGCACCACTTCGAACTGATGGGCTGGGGCGAATCCACGATCGTGGTGCGGTTCTGGATCATCTGCGGCATCTTCGTGAGCCTCGGGCTCGGAATCTTCTATGCGGAATGGGTGGTTGGCCTGTGAGCGAGTTCTTCGGCACGGGGCCCGACCTCAACACCCAGCTCGTTGTCGGGAAGCGGGTTCTCGTGGCCGGTCTCGGACGCTCCGGCATGGCCGCCGCCGACGGCCTGTTGGCCAGCGGTGCCGAGGTGCTCGTCGTCGACGACAACGCCTCGGAGCGCAATGAGGATTCGGCCGGCCTGCTCCGCACGCTCGGTGCCGACGTGCGCCTCGGTCCCGGCGCCACCGCCGAGCTCCCCCCGGGCATCGATCTGGTTGTGACCTCGCCCGGCCTGCGGCCGAGCACCGGTGTCCTCGCGGCGGCCGCCGCGGCCGGCGTACCCATCTGGTCCGAGATCGAGCTCGCCTGGCAGCTGTCTGCGGCCCATCTCCCGGCTCCGGAGCGTACGCCCTGGCTGGCCGTCACGGGCACCAACGGCAAGACGACCACGGTTCAGATGCTCGAGTCGATCCTGCGGGCCGACGGCAAGTCCGTGGCGCTGGTCGGCAACGTCGGCCGCCCGGTGATGGAGGCCGTGCTGGATACGGACACGCGCTATGACGTGTTCGTGGTCGAGCTGTCGAGCTTCCAGCTCCACTTCAGTCATTCGCTGCAGCTGCACTCGGCGGCCGTGCTCAACCTCGAGCCCGACCACCTGGAGTGGCACGCCGACCTGGCCGAATATGCCGCCGACAAGGCGCGCATCTATGAGCGTGTCACCCATTCGTGTGTCTACAACGTCGAAGACCCCGCCACCGAGCGCATGGTCGAGGAGGCCGATGTCACCGAGGGAGCCAGGGCGATCGGGTTCACCCTGGGGACGCCCGGCATGTCCATGCTCGGCGTGGTCGATGACCTGTTGGTCGATCGGGCCTTCGTCGAACAGCGCAAGACCTCGGCGCTCGAGCTGGCCAAGGTCGACGACGTCCAGCCGTTCGCGCCCCACAACGTCGCCAATGCACTCGCTGCGGCAGCCCTCGCGCGCAGTCTCGGCGTACGCGCGACGTCGGTGCGCGACGGTCTGCGCAACCTGAAGCTCGGCGGCCACCGGATCGAGACAGTCGCAGCGGCCGATGGGGTCACCTGGATCGACGATTCGAAGGCCACCAACCCGGCCGCGGCGGCGTCGAGCATGCAGGCGTTCGAGTCGATCGTCTGGATCGCCGGCGGCCAGGCCAAGGGCACCTCGTTCGACGAGCTCGTCCCGGCGATGGCCAAGCGCCTGCGCGGGGCGGTGCTGCTCGGGGTCGATCGCGAGCTCATTCGCACCGCACTTTCCCAACACGCGCCGGAGGTCCCGGTCATCGTGGTCGATTCGACCGAGACTGGTGCCATGGCCGAGGTGGTCGAGGCAGCCGCCTCGATGGCCCAGCCGGGAGACACCGTTCTGTTGGCTCCGGGTTGTGCCAGCCTCGACATGTTCAGCTCCTATGGGGAGCGCGGCGACGTGTTCGCCGCAGAAGTGCGAAAGCGGACCGGAACGGCATAACAGGAAGGGGGGACGGTGGCGATCCTTTCTTCCCCGGGTTCGACCTCCACCTCAGGCGATCCCGAACCCACTCGCACGCTCCAGGCAGTGACGCGGTCGACGGGTTCGTGGATCAGGCAGCTGCTCAGCGCGCCGCTGGCGAACTTCTATCTCGTGCTCGTCTCGGCGGGCCTGCTCATCACGCTGGGCGTGATGATGGTGCTGTCGGCCTCCAGCGTGTTCGCCTACATGAACTATGGCGGCGACTCGTTCTATTTCGTGAAGCGCCAGGTCGCGTTCCTGGTGGTCGGCCTCGTGGCCGCCTTCGTCCTGGCCCGGCTGAGTGTGGAGAAGCTGCGCCTGCTCGCCTGGCCCGCCATGGGCGTCGCCTTCGTCATGTTGCTGCTGGTCTATACGCCGCTCGGGGTGTCCGTCGGCGGCAACCGCAACTGGCTCGAGATCGGCACGTCCCTGCTGCGCGTGCAGCCGTCGGAGTACGCCAAACTCGCCATCATCATCTGGTCCGCCCACATCCTGACGATGAACGCGAAGCGGTTGCACTTCGTGCGCTATCTGCTCATGCCGCTGCTTCCCGGGGTCGGGCTCATCATCCTGATGATCGTGTTCCAGGGCGACATGGGCACCGCGATGATCCTGATCGCCATCCTGGCGGGAATCCTGTTCGTGGTGGGGACGCCCTGGCGCCTGCTCGCAGCGATGGCGGCCGTCGGCGCGACCGGCATCGCCATCATGACCATCACGAGCCCCAACCGCATGCGACGGTTCATGGCCTTCCTCAACCCCTCCCATGACACCGGCGGTGCCAACATGCAGGCCACGGTTGGCGTCTATGCGCTGGCCACCGGTGGCTGGTGGGGAGTCACGTTGGGTGCGTCGCGCCAGAAGTGGGGGAGCCTTCCCGAGGCCCACACCGACTTCATCTTCGCTGTGATCGGCGAGGAACTCGGGCTCGTCGGGGCGATCGCCGTGCTCGGCCTCTTCGTCGTGCTCGGTGTGGCGGGCTTCCGCATCGCGCTGCGCTCGGAGTCGCTGTTCTGCCGCGTAACGGCGGCCGGAATCACAACCTGGTTCATGTTCCAGGCCATGGTCAACCTCATGGTCGTCCTCCGCATGTTGCCGGTGCTGGGCGTACCACTACCGTTGGTGTCCTACGGCGGCAATGCCCTGTTGGCCAACATGATGGCCCTCGGAGTGTTGCTGGCGTGTGCCCGCCACGAGCCGGAGGCGCGGGCCCTGTTGGCGGGGAAGCAGAAGCGTCCCCAGCAGCCACGGATGACGACTGTGGTCGGCAGCCGTCGCGGCTGAGCCCCCAGGGTCCGGGCCATTGGTGCCCGAAGATGATCGACGGAAAGACGGAGAGCTGCCCATGGTGAACATTGCGCTGGCCGGCGGTGGAACCGCCGGCCACACCTCCCCCCTGATTGCGACCGCTCATGCGATCACGGCGGCGGCCCCCGATTCGGGGATCGTCGTGATCGGTACGCCGAAGGGGCTCGAGACCCGGGTCATCCCGGCAGCCGGGCTGGATCTCAAACTGGTGCCGCCGGTGCCGCTGCCCCGCAAGCCATCGCCCGACCTGTTCAAGGTGCCCGTGCGGCTTCTGGGCGCGGTCAACCAGGCCAAGGCGATCCTCCGCGAGTCGCGCGCCGAGGTGCTCGTCGGCTTCGGCGGTTATGTCGCCATGCCGGCCTATCTGGCTGCGAAGCAGCTCAAGCTGCCCATCATCGTCCACGAGCAGAACGCGATCCCCGGGCTCGCCAACAAGGTCGCCACCCGGCTGGGGGCAGAGATCTATACGACCTTCCCCGACACCGACCTGGTCGGGGCCGAGTTCATCGGCCTGCCGCTGCGCGACGAGATCGCGGGTCTCGACCGGGCCGCCGAGCATGATCGCGCCTGCCGCTCGTTCGACCTCAACCCCCAGCTTCCGGTGCTGCTGGTGTCGGGCGGGTCCCAGGGGGCGCGCTCGATCAACGAGGCCGTGACCGAAGCCTTCCCGAAGCTGCTCGCCGAAGGCATCCAGATCCTCCACGTGCTGGGCCAGAAGAACTTCACCAGTGAAACCGTCGCGGTCACCGATGCCGAAACCGGCGCCGTCTATCGTCCGGTCGCCTATGTCGATGCCATGGAGGACGCGTACGCCGCAGCGGACCTGATGCTGGGTCGTTCCGGGGCCGGCACGGTGGTCGAGACCGCTGTGGTGGGTCTTCCGACGGTGCTCGTCCCGCTGCCGCACGGCAACGGTGAGCAGGCCCGCAACGCCGAATCGCTCGTCCAGGCGGGCGGGGCCCGGCTGCTGGAGGATTCGGCGCTGTCAGGTCGCTGGATCCATGCGGAGATTCCCACGCTCATCAAGGACGGCGACAAGCTGGACGCGATGAGCCGCGCCGGTCGCGAGCTCATGCCCGCCGATGCCGCCCAGGTGCTGGCCCAGCGCGTGCTGGCCGCGGCGCAGAGGCGGTGACCCTCCGCTCGTGAGCAGCATCTTCGGTGCCCTGATCCCGCCGGTCGACCTGGTCCCGCCCCAGGAACTGGGTCCGGTGCACTTCATCGCGGTCGGTGGGGCCGGCATGAGCGGCATCGCCGCGCTGTATGCCCAGTTGGGCTCGCGGGTGTCCGGATCCGACCAGGCCGATTCGCCGGTCCTGGCCGATCTGGCGGCCGCCGGGGTCCGGGTCCATGTCGGGCACGCGCCCGAGCAGCTCGGGGACGCGGAGACCGTCGTCGTCTCCTCGGCGATCCGGGCGGACAATCCCGAGTTGGTCGCAGCCCGGGAGCGTGGGCTGCGGATCTGGCACCGCAGTGCCGCCCTGGGCGCGCTGATGCTGGGGCGGCCCGGGGTGGCCGTGACCGGCACCCACGGCAAGACCACGACGAGCGGCATGCTCGCGCACCTGCTCGTCGAATGCGGCACCGATCCCGGCTATGTCATCGGGGCTCCGCTGGCGGGCGGCGGGCACGCGTTCCGCCTCGGCACCGGGCCGTTCGTGGTTGAGGCCGATGAGTCCGATGGATCGTTCCTGCAATATCCGGCCGACACGGCGGTCATCACCAATATCGAGGCCGACCACCTCGACAACTGGCGGACTCCGGAGGCCTATCTCGACGGGTTCCGCACGTTCGCAGCCCGCGCCACCCACGTCGTGGCCAACAGTGACGACCCCGGGGTTCGTGCGGTGCGACGGGAGGGGTTCGACGATGCCTGGATCACCTTCGGTGAGGAACCCGGAGCGCGGGTGGGGGTGACGGAGCTGCAGTCGTCCGGTTTCCGCGTGAGCGCCCGGTTGGGCGACGTGCCGCTGGAACTGGCCGTGCCCGGCCGGTTCAACATCGCCAACGCGGCGGCTGCCGTGCTGGCAGCCCACAGCCTTGGGGTCGACCTGCGTCAGGCCGCTGCTGCCATGCGCACCTTCCGCGGCACCCATCGCCGGTTCATGAGCGTCGGCAGCCACGACGGGGTCGATGTGGTCGACGACTATGCCCACCATCCGACCGAGGTTGCGGCCACGCTCGGGGCGGCCCGGTCAGGCGTACGCGAGCGCGGGGGCCGGGTGATCGCGTGCTTCCAGCCCCATCTCTACAGCCGGACCCGGGATTTTGCCGACGAATTCGGAGCTGCGCTCGCGGCTGCCGACGAGGTCGTGCTGATGGACATCTATGGCGCCCGCGAGGACCCGGTTCCCGGGGTGACCAGTGCCCTGGTCGCGGATGCGTGTCAGCGCCATGGGGGATCGGTTCGCCTGGTTCATGACCGGGCGGAGGTCCCGGGCGTACTGGCCGGATTGGCTCACCCGGGGGACGTGGTGCTCACCCTGGGGGCAGGCGACGTGACTCGGATCGCCCCGGAAGTGGTGACCGCGCTGACCGCGCGAGGCAGCCGGTGAGCACGCTCAGGGACGCCACCGACCGATTGACCCGCCGACGCAAGGACTCGCGCCGGCGTCGAGTCCTGCGTCTGGTGATCGCGATCGGGGTGGTGGTCGTCGTGGGCGCCCTGGCGTGGCTCGTGTTCTTCTCCTCCGTCCTGGCGATCCGAACCGTCGAGGTGCGCGGCACGGCCTTGCTGACGCCCGAGGCCGTGTCGACCGTCGCCGAGGTGCCGCTCGGCAGGCCGATGGCGCGACTGGACGAACGGGAGATCGCCGAGCGCGTCACCACCCTGCCTCCAGTGGATCGGGTCAACGTGCGGCGGGCCTGGCCATCGACGGTGGTCATCACGGTGACCGAGCGCACACCCGTCTTCGCCCTGGGGCAGGGGGAGCGCGCGACCCTCGTCGACGCGACCGGCGCCGTGTTCGTCGGTCCCCGCCCGGACGGGCTGCTCGAGGGGCTCGGGCCGCTCGACGACCCGCGAACGCTGACGGCTGCCGCGACCGTCGTCGCGGGACTGCCGATCGAGCTGCGCGAGCAGGCCGAACTCGTGCGATTCACCTCGCGGGATGCCATCACCATTCACCTGCAGGGGGAGCGGGAGATCTTCTTCGGCTCCGCCGAGCAGATCGACCTCAAGACCCGGGTGGCGCTCGCCCTCGTCCGCAGCACCGCGGCGAAACACATCGATGTGAGTGCCCCGGCACGGCCGAGTACGCGCTGACTGGCCGAAACAGAACAGCTTGAGGGTGCGGTCTGACTCTGAAGTAGAGCTTGAGGTCAACACGCCCAAGCCCCGGTCATATGTTGGCGGTGCTGTGAGGGGTCTCATAGCCTGAGGTCTGCCGGAGCCGAGCCCAGACTTCCCCTCCCGTGCGGACCAGCTTGGGGGGCCCCACATCCGGCACACCAAGCTGTCCGTACCCAGGAGAAAGAAGGCGGGAACCTCCGTGGTCAATCCTTCCCAGAATTACCTCGCCGTTATCAAAGTCGTAGGGGTCGGCGGGGGTGGCGTGAACGCCGTCAACCGCATGATCGAATCCGGACTGCGGGGCGTGGAATTCATCGCCGTCAATACCGATGCGCAGGCGCTCCTCATGAGCGATGCGGACGTCAAGCTCGACATCGGTCGGGAACTCACGCGAGGTCTGGGGGCCGGAGCCGATCCCGACAAGGGCCGCCAGGCCGCGGAGGACCACTCCGACGAGATCGAAGAAGTCCTCAAAGGTGCGGACATGGTCTTCGTCACCGCGGGTGAGGGCGGCGGCACCGGCACGGGCGGTGCCCCGGTCGTGGCCCGGATCGCCCGCTCGCTCGGCGCGCTGACCATCGGTGTCGTCACCCGACCCTTCGGGTTCGAGGGTCGTCGGCGTGCGACGCAGGCGGATACGGGCATCGCGAACCTCCGCGAAGAGGTCGACACCCTCATCGTCATCCCCAATGACAAGCTCCTGCAGATGACCGACCACCAGGTCGCGATCCTGGATGCCTTCAAGCAGGCCGACCAGGTGTTGATGCAGGGCGTCTCCGGCATTACCGACCTGATCACGACCCCCGGTCTGATCAACCTCGACTTCGCCGACGTGAAGTCGATCATGTCCAACGCGGGCTCCGCGCTCATGGGCATCGGTTCCGCCCGCGGCGAGGACCGGGCGCGCGCAGCCGCCGAGATGGCCGTCTCGTCGCCGCTGCTCGAATCCAGCATCGACGGTGCCCAGGGCGTGCTCCTCGCGATCGCCGGTGGCTCCGATATGGGCCTGTTCGAGGTGTCCGCCGCGGCCAACCTGATCCAGGAAGCCGCCCACGACGACGCCAACATCATCTTCGGCACCGTGATCGACGATGCCCTCGGCGACGAGGTGCGGGTCACCGTCATCGCGGCCGGCTTTGCCAACGGGGAACCGCCGCGCAAGCACGAGACCCGCAATGTCGGCCTGGCCGGTGGTGGCGCCGGCAAGTCGCCGTTCGGTGGTGCCCGCCCGGCTACCGCCTCGACCCGGCCCGATCCTCGGCGGGAGCCCGAGGTCCGCCGTGATCCCGAGCCCCAGGCCCGCCCGGAACCGCGTCCCGAACCTCGCCCGGAGCCGCGTCCCGAGCCGCGTCAGGAATCGCGTCCCGAGCCGCGTAAGGAATCGCGCCCCGAACCGCGGCCCGAGCCCCGTCCCGCACCGGACGACGATGAACTCGATGTGCCCGACTTCCTGAAGTTCCTCGACTGAGCTGACGGAGCCGGTGTTCTCGTTCCTGCACCGTCCCGTCCCGGACCTGCCGGTCGGGCTCGCCTTCTCCGACCGGTCCGGGGGTGTGTCGGCCGGAGCCTTCGGCCCGCTCAACCTCGGCCGGACCGATGTCGACGACCTCGTGGCGGTCGGGGAGAATTTCGAGCGCGTACGCCGGGTCCTCGGGATCGGGCCGATCATCACCCTCGCGCAGGTTCATGGCCCGGATGTGGTGATCGTCGACGAGACGCTCCTGGCGGGCTGGAGCGAGCGGCAACACCTGGGCTCGGAGGCGACCGGAACGCCGCTGCGCCGTGCCGACGCCCTGGTCACCGACCGAACGGGGGTCGCGCTGTGCATCCGCGTCGCCGACTGCCTGCCGGTGCTGTTCGCGGATGTGGCGGCGGGTGTCGTGGGGGCCGCGCATGCGGGGCGGGTCGGCCTGGCCGCCGGCGTACTCCCCAACACCGTCGCGGCCATGCGTGACCTCGGCGCGACCGACATCCGCGCCTGGCTCGGGCCTCACATCTGCGGCGCGTGTTATGAGGTGCCGGCAGCGATGCGGGATGAGATCGGGGTGCAGCTCCCGGGGGCCTATGCGGAGACCTCCTGGGGCACCCCGGCCCTTGATCTGGGGGCCGCCGCCGAGCAGCAGCTGCAGGAGGTCGGATGCGTGGTGGAGCGTCACAGTCCGTGCACGAGGACCTCGCCCGACCTCCACAGTCACCGGAGAGACGGTGCGGGCGCGGGCCGGCTGGGCGCGTTCGTGTGGCTCCCTGCCCAAAGCGTGTCGGTTCTTGGCGCGTGAATCCCGGCAGGTACGCTGAGGGTCGATGAGAGTCGGCTCTGTGTCGGCGGAGGTTTTTGGGAAGGACCGAGATGGCCGGAAGACTGCGGAGCGCTGCTGAGTGGTTCGGACTGACGACGTCGGATCGCTATCAGGACTCCTATGACGAGCATTCGGACATCGAGATCACCGAGGACGTCTCGGTGCGAGAGCCCGAAGAGATCGAGGATTCCGCCAGCATCCACGAGTTGGAGCCGCGTCGCCGCCCGCTTGAGCCGGTGGCCCGTCAGACCCCGCCAGCGCCCAAGAAGAAGACGGCCGATATGTCCCGCATCATCACCGTTCATCCCCGCACCTACAACGAGGCCCGCACCATCGGCGAGCACTTCCGTGACGGTGTCCCGGTCATCATGAACCTCACCGAAATGGATGATTCCGACGCCAAGCGTCTCGTCGATTTCGCGGCCGGTCTGATTTTTGGGTTGCGTGGCACTATTGAGCGCGTTACCAGCAAGGTGTTCCTGTTGTCCCCGCAGAACGTGAATGTCACGGCGGAGGACAAGGAGCGCATCGCCGGCGGTTTCTACAACCAGAGCTGACGCCACCGGCCCGAAGGACTTCGCGGAGGAGCCCGAATGATTGTCGCCGGCATGATTATCGACATCGTGCTCTGGATCTATCTGGCAGTTCTTTTCGCTCGCATGATTCTGAGCTGGGTGCCGATGTTCTCCTCGAACTGGCAGCCCCGGGGTGCGGTGCTCGTCCTCGCCGAGGCCGTCTATACGCTCACCGATCCGCCTTTGCGGTTTCTCCGCAAGTTCATCCCCTCAGTCAGGGTGGGAAATGTCATGCTCGACCTGGGCTTCATGATTCTGTGGCTCGGTGTTCTGGTCCTGCGGCAACTGAATTACAGCCTGTTGATGCGTTGATCGCCCTTGCGGGGTCCGTTGTGCGCTGGTCCTGACTTGATGCAGCGTGCGTTGTTGCTGATACTGTCGTGTTGAGAGGTGCCAAATGTGTTGGTGGGGCACCGCCGAGTCAATCTGGGAAGTGCCCTTCCCGACTATTCGAGGTGAACGATGACCCTAACCCTGGACGAAGTCCGCAAGACGAAGTTCCACATGGCGCGGCGCACCGGCTACGAAGTCTCCGAGGTCGACCTCTTCGTCGATCGTGTCGAGGCATCGTTCGCCCAGCTCATCGAAGAAAACCAGATGCTCAAGCAGCAGGTCGAGGCGCTCAAGCAGGCCCAGACCCGTCAGCAGCAGGACCGCAGCGAGCCCAACAACGAGGAGCTCCGTCGTCAGGCCGCCCAGCAGGAGCAGGCGACGCGTCAGCCCGAGCCGCCGCGCCCCCAGCCGCAGCCCCAGCCCGTGGTGCAGCAGCAGCAGCCGGCCGCTCCCCAGGTGGTCGACGGTGTGCAGAAGCTGCAGGTCAGCACTTCGGCCGAGGCCAGCCCGGCCGTCGTCCGGCTCGTCCAGATGGCCACCGAGCAGTCGGAGCAGTTGGTCAACGAAGCCACTGCCGAGGCCAAGCGCAAGGTGGAAGAGGCCAACCAGAAGGCCAACCAGATCACCACTGACGCCCGCACGAAGGCTGAGCGGGTCGAGTCCGAGGCGCGCGTCAATGCCGAGCGGGTCACCAATGAAGCCCAGGGTCGCGCCGCCGACCTCGACCGCCAGGTCGGGATGCGCCGGGCCGAGCTGTTCACCCAGCTCGAGAATGAGCGTGACCAGCTCCAGGAAGCCGTGGCCCAGCTGCGGAGCTTCGAGGCCAACTATCGTCAGTCGTTCGCCAGCCACCTGAAGCAGCAGCTTCAGTCGGTGGAGGGGATCTCCCTGGAGCCGTCGTCCAAGCCGGATCTGGCCGATCGTGCCCCCAGCGGCAACGGTCAGGAGGGGCGCCGTTCGAGCGGCCAGCAGTCGTCCGATCAGGGCAACCAGGGCCCGGCCCGCTCGGGCGGACAGCAGCCCGGCTCGGGCAGCAACACTCCTCGCCTCGATGCTCTGCTGGGTGAGAATCAGCGCAACAACTGAGCCGCTACCGGGTCGACTTTCGATCCGGTCGGAAACTCTTCGAAGGGGTCCCGCGCAGCGGGGCCCCTTCGTGTACTCTCAGCGGACCACTGTCAGTCCAGTTCCGGCAAAGGAGCCCTCGATGCCCACCGCGAAGAAGTCCGATGCCGCCGAATCCGAGATCGCCACTCCCGGCGTGACGGCGGCGGAGCTTCCTATCCGCGAGGGAGAGGAGCCGTGGACTTCCGAGGAAGTCGATGAGGTCATCGACGACCTCAGGGCCGAGATCGTGAAGCACCATCGGGCCATCGAGCAGGCCGAGGCCGAGCTGCAGAACCTCCTTCGGGACAGCACCGAAGGGGCGGGTCGCGACCCGGCCGACGTCGGTTCGGCCAATTTCGAGCGTGACCAGGAGATGTCGCTTGCGGCCAATGCCCGCGACATGCTCAAGCAGAGCGAGCTCGCCCTTCGGATGATTGAGCTCGGCACCTACGGACGCTGCGAGAATTGCGGGCAAGCCATCGGCAAGGGGCGTCTGCAGGTCTATCCGCGGGCGACCATGTGCCTGTCCTGCAAGCAGCGCCAAGAAAGGCGGTGAGCGACTCCGTGCTCTCCCGACGGTCCGCGTGGACCCGATTCACGCTGGTGGCCGTCGTGGCTCTGGCCCTGGATGTCATCACCAAGATCGCCGCGGTGGCCTATCTGGCTCCGGCGACACCCGTGCCCGTTCTCGGTGACCTGCTGCGCCTCTATCTGATCCGCAACCCGGGTGCCGCCTTCTCGATCGGCGAGGGGTCGACGTGGATCTTCACGCTGCTCGCGGTCGGGGTGCTGGCGTTCCTCCTGGTCGTGGTCGTGCCCAAACTCCGCCACGGTGGCTGGGCGATCGCGCTCGGCCTGGTTGTGGCGGGGATCACGGGCAATCTGATCGATCGGCTCACCCGTCCTCCCGGATTCGCCCGCGGTCACGTCATCGACTTCCTGCAGTTGCCCTATTGGCCGATCTTCAACATCGCCGACATGTGCGTTGTATTGGGGGCGATCGCCATCATGTTCCTGTGGCTGATCAAGGGCATCGGCCACGACGGAGTGCTCGAGAAGGAGCGCGAGAAGGCGGCCAGGTCATGAGTGGTCAGTCCCGGGTGCTGCTCGTTCCCGATGGTCTCGACGGCGAACGCGCCGACGCTGCCGGTGCCCGCATGCTCGGGCTGTCGAGGAGCCGGGTGGCCGAGCTGGCCGAACAGGGTCTGGTGCGCCAGGACGGCGTACCGGTCGGGAAATCCGAGCGACTGCGAGCCGGCGCCATGCTCGAGGTGACGCTGCCGGAGGTCGAACGCGCGGTCCAGGTGACTCCCACGGTGGTGGACGGTGTCCGGATCATCCACGATGACGACGACATCGTCGTCGTCGACAAGCCCGTCGGGGTGGCTGCGCATCCCAGCCTGGGCTGGGAAGGGCCCTCGATCGTCGAACACCTGGCCGGTGCCGGCTTCCGGATCTCGACCTCCGGGGCGCCCGAACGCCAAGGCATCGTCCAGCGCCTCGACGTCGGCACCTCGGGTGTGATGGTGGTGGCGAAGAGCGAACGGGCGTACACGCTGCTGAAACGCGCTTTCCGGGACCGCACGGTCGAAAAGGTGTATCACGCGGTGGTGCAGGGGCATCCCGATCCTTTCACCGGGACGATCGATGCGCCCATCGGCCGTCACCCCAGCGGCGAATGGAAGATGGCGATCATCGACGGTGGGCGTCATTCGATCACCCATTACGACACGCTCGAGGCGATGGTGGGGGCCACCCTGCTCGAGATTCATCTCGAGACCGGGCGTACGCATCAGATCCGCGTTCACATGGCGGCGCTGAGGCACCCCTGCGTGGGTGACCTGACCTACGGGGCCGATCCGGTTGTCGCCGCCCGCCTCGGCCTCGAACGCCAGTGGCTCCACGCAGTGCGTCTCGGTTTCACGCATCCCGGATCGGGCGACGAGGTGTCCTTTTCCTCGCCCTATCCCGCCGATCTCGAACATGCGCTGGCGGTGCTTCGGGCAGCCTGATCAGCCCCATGTAACCCACTGTTGGCTCGGGCGGGGTACTGTCCGAACGTGCGTAGAGCCAAGATTGTCTGCACCCTCGGTCCGTCCACCCAGGGCGTCCAGCGCCTGACCGACCTCCTCGAGGCCGGCATGAATGTTGCCCGATTCAACATGAGCCACGGCGATCACGCCGAACACGAACGTCGGCTGGCCGATCTGCGCCGGGCCGCGGAACACACCAAGCGGCCGGTCGGTGTGCTGGCCGATCTCCAGGGCCCGAAGATCCGGCTGGGCAAGTTCGCCGACGGCAAGATCAAGTTGGGCTATGGCGATCGCTTCACGATCACCACCGAGGATGTGCCGGGTGACCAGACGCGGTGCTCCACGACGTTCAAGGGCATCACTGCCGATGTCCGGCCGGGCGACCCGATCCTCCTGGACGACGGGCGCGTCATGCTGACCGCCGAGAAGGTGACCGAGACCGAGATCATCACCCGGGTGACCGTCGGTGGGCCGCTGTCCAACAACAAGGGCATCAACCTCCCCGGAGTGGCCGTCAACGTGCCGGCGCTGACCCCCAAGGACATCGCCGACCTGCGTTGGGCCCTGCGCAACGACTTCGACCTGATTGCGCTGTCGTTCGTGCGGTCCGCCGACGACATCCGCATGGTCCACCAGGTCATGGCGGAAGAGCGGCGTCGGCTGCCTGTCATCGCCAAGGTGGAGAAGCCGCAGGCGGTCGACGCGATCAACGAGATCGCCCTCGCGTTCGATGCCATCATGGTGGCGCGCGGCGACCTGGGCGTGGAACTTCCGCTCGAGGAGGTGCCGCTGGCCCAGAAGCGGATCATCTCGACGGCCCGCCGCCATGCCAAACCCGTCATTGTGGCGACGCAGATGCTCGAATCCATGATCACAGCACCCCGGCCGACTCGCGCGGAGGCCTCCGATGTCGCAAATGCTGTCCTCGACGGCACCGATGCGGTGATGTTGTCGGGGGAGACCTCCATCGGCCAATATCCGGTCCAGGCAGTCAACACGATGGCCCGGATCGTCGGACGCACCGAAGCGTTGGGGATGGATCGCATCGCGCGACTCGACTACGACCCCCGCTCGACCGGTGGGGTGATCGCCAAGGCCGCTGCGGAGGTGGCCTCCTGGGTGAACGCGAAATATCTGGTGGCGTTCACCAAGTCCGGTGAGACCGCCCGTCGGCTGGCCCGCCTGCGCAGCCCGATCCCCGTCCTCGTTTTCACGCCCGATGAGCGCACTCGCAAGATCCTGACCCTGGTCTGGGGCATCACCACGTTCCGGATTCCGGAGACGGACACCACCGAGGAGATGGTGCAGTTGGTTGATCAGGCCCTGATGGAGTCGGGTCGGGTCGAGGTGGGCGACAAGGTCGTGATCGTTTCGGGGTCGCCCGTGGGCGTACCAGGAAAAACGAACGCGCTGCGCGTCCACAAGATCCAGCCCCATATCGCAGCGGCCGAACTCGATGAGTGGCCGGTGGCCGGCCTCGACTGATCCACGGGGACCGGGAGGTGGGGCGCTTTTCGTACCGGGAAGGGGACTCGAACCCCTACAGCCTGTTACGGCCAGACGGGTTTGAGCCGTCCGCGTCTACCATTCCGCCACCCCGGCGAGTGACTCAGCAATACTAGCAGTGCCAACAGGCGGCAGGGGGTTTGGCAATCACCTGGGATCCGGGCGACAATCGGGCATGTGACTGACGACAAGGCCACCGTTGCCAAAGACGCCGACCAGGCCTCGACCCGACCTCGCGTACTCGTCGCGGAGGACGAGGCGCTCATTCGACTCGATCTCGTGGAATTGCTTGCAGAGCAGGGATACGACGTAGTGGGTGAAGCCGCCGACGGGGAAGCTGCCGTTTCTCTTGCGCGCGAGCTCGAACCCGACCTGGTGGTGATGGACGTCAAGATGCCGAAGCAGGATGGCATCACGGCGGCCCAGATCATCGCCGAGGAGCGCATCGCCCCGGTGGTGATGTTGACCGCCTTCAGCCAGCGTGAGCTGGTCGAGAAGGCCCGCCAGGCGGGCGCCATGGCCTATGTGGTCAAGCCGTTCGACGCGTCCGATGTCGTGCCGGCCATCGAGATCGCGATGGCGCGGTACGCCGAGATTCGCGCGGTCGAGGCCGAGGTGTCCGACCTGGAGGAGCGGCTCGAATTCCGAAAGGCTGTCGACCAGGCCAAGGGCTTGCTGCAGCAGCAGTTCGGGATGTCGGAACCGGAGGCTTTCCGGTGGATCCAGAAGTCGGCGATGGACATGCGCAAATCGATGCGCGAAGTCGCCGACGGTGTGATTGATCTGGCGAAAAAGAACAAAAAGAAGTAGGTCGGGGAGCGACTGACCGGGGCAAAGCTACCGGCGTGTAACGGTCTGGTATCGGGTCGCCGTTTGGTCTGGAATTCATCCCCCGCATAGGACGTACTGTTCTCACCGCTCGCGTGCCAGTGCGCGCCCTGCAACGTTGCAGGGGAATCAGGGAGGACCAACGTGGATCGTCGTACGTTTATTCTGGCGGGGGCTTCCCTCGCTGCTGCTGCCCTCACGGTGACTGCGTGTGGTTCGCGCACCGAGACCGGTGCCGGATCGGGCTCCGGGTCGGGTGGCGGCTCCAACAACAACAAGGTCGCCAAGATCGGCGTGATCGCGCCGCTGACCGGTGGCCTGTCGGCCATGGGCATCGGCATCCAGAACTCGGTTGACCTCGCGATCAAGCAGGCCAACGAGTCCAACGCTATCCCCGGGTGGACGCTGCAGCTCGCCGCCGAGGACGACGAGGCCAAGGCCGATGCAGGCCGCAACGCGGCCACCAAGCTGGCTGGCGACGCAGACGTCATCGGTGTGGTCGGGCCACTCAACTCGTCGGTCGGCCAGGCTCTGCAGCCTGTGCTCAACAGCGCCAAGATCGCCCTGATCTCGCCGGCCAACACCAACCCGGAGCTGACCCGTGGCCCGGATGCGGCCAACCCCAAGCGGACCTACGCGAACTATTTCCGCACCTGCACCACCGATGCGGTCCAGGGCCCGTTCGCAGCGAAATACCTGCTGGACACCGGGGTCAAGGAAGTCGCCACGATTCATGACAAGAAGACCTATGGCCAGGGCCTGGTCACCGCGTTCAGCGAATATTTCACCGCCAACGGCGGGACCATCGTTGCGGCCGAGACCATCAACCCGGACGACAACGACTTCAGCGCCGTGATCTCCAAGATCAAGGGCGGCAACCCCAAGGCTGTCTACTACGGCGGCGAATATCCGCAGGCCGGTCCGCTCTCGCAGCAGATGAAGGGCGCGGGTCTCAACGTGCCGCTCATGGGCGGCGACGGCATCTATGACGGCAAGTTCATCGAGCTCGCGGGGCCGAACTCGACGGGCGACCTCGCCACCTCGGTCGGCGCTCCGGTGGAGTCGCTGGAGTCTGCCAAGGCGTTCGTGGATGCCTACAACAAGGCCGGCTTCAAGGACGGTTATTCGGCCTACGGTGCCTATGCCTATGACGCTGCCAACGCCATCATCGCCGCGCTGAAGAAGTCGCTGGCCGATGCGAGCAGCGTGCAGGACGCCCGCGAGAAGACGATCGAGGAGATCAACTCGGTGTCCTTCCAGGGCGCGACCGGCGATGTGTCCTTCGACGAATACGGCGACTCGAAGGCTCGAGTCCTCACCGCCTACAAGGTCGAGGGCGGCAAGTGGACCCCGGCCAAGACCGAGGACTTCCAGTAACAACCAGGGTGCGGGCTCCCCGAACGATCGAATGATCGTTCCGGGAGCCCGCGTCCGTGTGGGAATCGGTCGGAAAGGCAGCAGATGGACCTGTTCTTCCAGCAGCTTGTGAACGGGCTGTCGCTGGGGTCGTTGTATGGGCTGATCGCGGTGGGCTACACCGTCGTCTATGGCATCGTGCAGCTGATCAACTTCGCCCACGGCGAAGTGTTCATGATCGGTGCGTTCGGGGCCTTCACGACCTGGTTGGCCCTCGGTCAGCCCCAGCAGTGGTCCTGGCCCATGGCGCTGTTCGTGATGCTGCCGCTGATGATCCTCGGGGGCATGGTGGCTTCGGTCGGCATAGCGCTCCTCATGGAGAGATTTGCCTATCGACCACTCCGGGGGGCACCACGCCTGGCACCCCTCATCTCCGCCATCGGCGTCTCCATCGCCCTGCAGGAGATCGTTCGCCTCTTCTATGGCGAGATCCCCGGCTTTCCGAACGCCAAAAGCGCGATTCCCTTCCCGCACATCACCGGGATCACCGGTGAATCCTTCGACATCGGTGGCCTCCATCTGCAGAAGTCGGCGATGTTCACGATCGGTGCCCTCATCGTCTGCACCGTGTTCCTGGGCTGGTTCATCAACAAGACCAAGATGGGCCGCGCGATGAAGGCCACCTCACAGGATCCCGACACCGCCCGACTGATGGGCATCAACGTCGACCGGGTCATCATGGTCGCCTTTGCGGTCGGTGCGGCGCTCGCGGCAATCGCCGGGGTGGCGCACGGCCTGCGCTACAACAACATCGAATTCCGAATGGGCTTCCTGGCCGGCCTGAAGGCCTTCGCCGCCGCTGTCCTGGGAGGCATCGGCAACATCAACGGCGCTGTTGTCGGCGGCCTGGTGCTCGGCCTGGTCGAGGTCTTCGCCACGACCTTCATCCCCGGAACGTTCGGCTCCTCGGCCTGGAAAGACGTCTGGGCCTTTGCTCTTCTCATCCTCGTCCTGGTGTTCCGGCCCCAGGGTCTCCTCGGCGCCCGGGTGGTGGATCGCGCATGAAGCTCCCTCACGTGTCTCCTGAACAGCAGCGCCGCCTGCAGGGCCCCGGTCGCGTGATCGCCCTCGTCGGGGCGGTGGCGATCGTGGTCTCCGCGCTGCTGTCGTGGGCGTACGGCCGTCAGGCCCTCGACAACGTCACGTTCAACTTCGCGCCCTCGCCGCTGCAGATCGCCTATCTCGTGCTCGGCGTGCTCGTGGGTGCGTTCGTGGTGCTCGGCGGCCGGAAGCGGTTGCGGGGATTCCTCGGACGCGTCGGTTGGAGCAGGGCCGCCAAGACCACGGCGTCGGTCGCGCTGATCTATTCGATCGTTGCCGTGGCAGCGATCTCCCTGGAGCTGGGCGGACTGATCAATGTCGAGCCCGGCGGTTGGTTGGCCGCTGTCGGCGCGCTCGTCGCGTGGGCCGGCACCCGGATGATCCCGCCGGGCCGGGAATCCACCCTGGCCCGCACGCGGACGAGCGCCTGGATCCAGATCCTGGCGATCGTGGCCGTGATGGCCACGATCCTGTTCGGGCTGGCATACCTCCTGGATCAGCGGGATTCTGGCGCGTTCATCCTGGCGATCGTGTACGCCTTCGGCGCCGTTTTCATCTTCAAGCAACTGGGCGCCGCGCAGTGGTTCCGGGCTGCAGCCCATGCGAACCAGAAGGTGTTGATCCTGTCGGCCTTCTTCGTCGCGTTCGCCTTCCCGTTCACCCAGAACGGGTCCAACGCCAACATGTCGATCGCGACCCAGGTGTTGATCTTCGCGGCGACCGCCCTCGGCCTGAACATCGTCGTCGGTCTCGCCGGCCTGCTCGACCTGGGCTACATCGCCTTCCTCGGAGCCGGTGCGTTCACCGCGGCCGTCCTGTCGAAGTCCGCCTTCGCGACGTTCCTGCCCTGGTTCAAGCCGCCCTTCATCGTCGTGGTCCTGATCTCGGGCTGCATCGCGGCGGTCCTCGGCCTGATCATCGGATCACCGACGCTGCGGGTCTCCGGTGACTATCTGGCCATCGTGACCCTGGCGTTCGGAGAGATCTTCCGGATCGGCATGGGCAATCTCGACGGCGTCGACGGGCCCGACATCACGCACGGCCCGAACGGCATCCCCAGCATCCCCGACCTCAACTTCCTGGGCTTCAACTTCGGCCAGAGCCACACCATGCTCGGAATCGAGATCGGTCGGTTCGCCAACTACTACTGGCTGATGTTGCTCGTCATCGGCCTGATCATCCTGGTGTTCTCCAACCTGAACAATTCCCGGATCGGGCGTGGCTGGGTGGCGATCCGTGAGGATGAGAAGGCCGCCGAAGCGATGGGCGTGAACACCTTCGCCCTGAAGCTGCTGGCCTTCGCCGGTGGTGCTTTCCTCGCGGGGATCGCCGGGGCGGTCAAGGCCCACCAGGATGTGTCGGTGACGCCGGACCAATACATCTTCCTCGAGTCGGCCTTCCTGCTCGCCGCGGTGGTGCTGGGTGGCATGGGGACGGTGCTGGGCGTGCTCGTCGGTGCCACGATCCTCAAACTGCTGCCCGAGAAGCTGCGCGTCATCAACGAGGTGCGTCTGCTCGCGTTCGGTCTGCTTCTCGTGCTGATGATGCGGTTCCGGCCGGAGGGTCTCATCGCGAGCGACCGCCGCAGCCTGGAATTCCACGAGGATGACGACGAATTGGCCCGGGAGATCGAGGAAGACCTCGACCTCTATCACCTGGCGCCCGCCGATGCGAAGGAGGATCGGGCATGAATCCGACCGAACCTGCCGTGCATGACCCCGTGTTCGAGGCGGCGGCAGCGGAGAAGGGCAAGATCCTGCTCGATGCCAAAGCAGTGACCATGCGCTTCGGTGGCCTGACGGCCGTCAGCGAAGTGGACCTGCAGGTGCATACGGGCGAGATCATGGGCCTGATCGGGCCCAACGGTGCGGGCAAGACGACGTTCTTCAACTGCCTGACCGGGCTCTATCAGCCGACCTCCGGACAAGTGACTTTCGATGGGGCGATCCTGCCGCCGAAGCCGCGGAAAGTGGTCAAGGCCGGCATGGCGCGGACGTTCCAGAACATCCGGCTCTTCCACAACATGACCGCGATCGAGAACGTCATGGTCGGGGCCTATTCGCGGACCAGAACCAATGCGATCGATGCGGTCTTCCGGCTGCCGCGGCACCGGCGGGAGGAACGCGAAACCCGGGCCCGAGCCCAGGAACTCCTGGAGTTCGTCGGTCTCGGGGAAGCGGCGGATCGGCTGTCCCGCAACCTGCCCTACGGCGATCAGCGGCGACTCGAGATCGCCCGGGCTCTGGCCACCGAGCCGAAGCTGCTTCTTCTCGATGAGCCCACCGCCGGCATGAATCCGCAGGAGACCCGGCAGGCGGAGGAGCTGATCTTCCGCATCCGTGATCTCGGGCTCGCGATCCTGGTGATCGAGCACGACATGCGGTTCATCTTCAACCTGTGTGATCGGGTCTGTTGTCTCGTGCGGGGCAAGGTGCTGGTCGAGGGAACCGCGCACGAGGTGCAGAGCGATCCGCGCGTCATCGAGGCCTATATCGGCAATCCCGAGATGCTCGATCTCGGTGAGGAGGACTCCGATGCTTGAGGTCAAGGACCTGGTGGTCTCCTATGGCCGGGTGAAGGCGGTCAAGGGCATCTCGTTCAACGTCGACCAGGGGTCGATCGTGTGCCTCCTCGGCACCAACGGTGCGGGCAAGTCCACGACGCTGCGCACGATCTCCGGGCTGCTGAAGCCGACGTCCGGGGAGATCATTTTCGAGGGCGAGCGGATCGATCGCGTACCCGCGCACCAGATCGTCACCCGCGGCATCGCACAGTCCCCGGAGGGTCGGCGGCTGTTTCCCAAGATGAGCGTCGAGGACAACCTGATGCTCGGGGCGTTCGCGCGCAAGGATCGGCACAATCTCCGGGCCGACGTGCAGCGGGTCTATGACCTGTTCGAGGTGCTGGGGGAGCGGCGGAACCAGGCCGCCGGACTGTTCTCCGGTGGTGAGCAGCAGATGCTGGCCATCGGCCGCGCCATGATGAGCCGCCCGCGACTGCTGATGCTCGACGAGCCGTCGATGGGGCTGTCGCCGATCATGACCCAGACGATCATGCGCACGATCCGCGAGCTCCAGGCCGAAGGCGTGACCATCCTGCTCGTCGAGCAGAACGCCCAGGCCGCGCTGACGCTGTCGGATGTCGGCTATGTGCTCGAGGTCGGCAACATCATGTTCTCCGATACCGGCCGGGCGCTGCTGGGCGACGACCGCGTGAAGCGGGCCTATCTGGGCGCGGACTGAGGCGTACGCCGACGCTGCAGGGCCCGGAACAGCCAGGTTTCGGGCTGGGTCTCGCCGGTCGCGCAGTAGCGCACGACGTGGTCGCGGAACAGGATCTCGTCCAGGTCGCCCAGACGACCGTCCTCGCCGGCAAAGACGAGCAGGTCACCGGCCCGGAGCTCGGTGTCCTCGTCGGGGAGGAAGGTCGTGTCGTCGTCGCGGATCAGGGACACCATGATGATCGGGAGGGTGGCCTCGAGGTCATCGGGGTCGGTGAGCAAGTGCCGAATCGTGAGTGGCTGGCCCGACTCCATCCACCTGACGGGTGCTGGTGCGGTGTCCGAGTCGAGGACGAACTCGGCGCTGGCGGGCGTACCCGGGCCGACTCGGTCGCGCAGGCGGGCCAGGACGTCCTCGGACCAGTCGTCCTCGGCGTGCTGCACGTGGTCGATGAAGGCCCAATAGTCGGGGGAGACGATGTGGGCGAGGACTTCGCGGGCGACGAGCTCACTGGGCACGAAGAGTGAATCCGCGGCGAACGCGTGCATGGTGGCGGCCTGGAGTGCCGAGCGCTGGCGTACCGCGAGAAAAATGTCGGGGTTGGTGAGCCGGGCGTGCGCGGCGAGCGCCAGGCTTTCGACATCGCTCTCGGCCCCGGCGACCATGCCGATCATCCCGGTGATGTCGGGATGGCCATCGGCGGGGTCGGCCGTCGTGACATCGAGGCCGGCCACCCGGAGATCGTGGGCGACCTCCGCTCCGAACCGGCCCTCTCCAACGACGAGCCAGGGGCCGTCCGCGAGGCTTTCGGTGCGCTCCAGCAGGGGACTGCCGGGGGGATCCATGAGCCAGGTGGCGAGTTGGAACGTGGCGGGGCGCCGGATCGCCAGGATGAGGTATTGCCCGTAGCGGTCATAGGCATTGATCACCGCCAGCGGATCGAAGTCGGTCATGCGGTCGACGGTGCGGCGCTGCTCGACGGCAGTGATCACCGGCAGTTCCGGCCGCAGCAGGTGGACGCTCATCACGACGGCCAGGTTGTCGGTGTCGTTGGTGAGAGCGAGTACGCCTTCACACATGGGGTGGGCGAGCCCGGCCAGGCCCAGCAGGGCGGGGTTGCTCACCTCACCCTCGATGCCGGGGACGTCCTGGGTGTGCTGGTCGATCGCGAGCTTGTCCATCTGGGAGTGGTTGCGGTCGATGACGACGAAGCGGCGGCCGAGGTCGTCGAGGACGCGGCAGACCATCCGTCCGGCCTGGCCATAACCGGCGACGATGAGGAAAGGTTCGGACATGCGACGCACGCGGCGGCGGATGCCCTGGACGTTCAGTGCCTCCCGGAAGCCGGATTCCTGCACGAGGGCGAAGAGCGCCGAGATTGCGTACGCCCAGCCCACGACCGTGAGATAGATCGACGCGGTCACCCACATGCGCTGCGGATAGCTGAACGGGTAGGGGATCTCGCCGAAGCCGATCGTCGTCGCGGTGTAGCTCATGACATAGAAAGCGTCGAACAGCGCCAGCCGGTGGGGATTGCCGTCGCCGTCGGTGCCGGGCATCAGGCTGAGCCCGACGACCGAGATGGCGAAAATCGTGACGAGCACGATCAGGGGCGCACGCATGCGCCGCAGGACGAGGAAGATCGCGTCGGTGCCGGGCACATCCGACGGCACCGCCACCTGTCGCCGACGCAGGATCTGGCGGCGGACCCGGTCGCGGGTGGTCAGCAGGAGGAGCGGGTTGCCCATGGCGTCAGCGGCGACGGTGGCTCATGGTCTCGCCGACCAGCAGCACGAGCGACACGAAGTTGGCGAGGCAGGCGCCGGTGGCGAGTGAGACCACCGACGAGAGTTCGTGGACGTCGACACCTTGGGTGACCTGTTCGGCGTACACCCAGAACGCCGCCGCCAGAATCAGCTGAATGCTCGCGACGAGGCTCGTCGCAAGGTGGATCGCGCCGATCTGGGTGCGGTCGCCGAACTTGAGGATCGCAGCAATGATGTTCACCACGACGGCGGCATAGAGCTCATAGACGTTGTGCTGATTCGGGTCGGTCAGGTCGCCGGTGACATAACCGAAGTTCAGGGTCGCGGCCAGCAGCACGAAGAAGCCGAAAACCACCTTCTCCAGATTCACGCTGCGACGATACTGCGCCGGGGCGTGGTTGGCCGGGAGTTCGCCCGCGGGCGTACGCCGAGTCGCTGCCCCAGGACTCCCAGCCGCCTCATCGGAACCCCACAGCCGACGCACAGCAACCGGATCTGGAATGGACATGTTCGCGCATCCAGGAGGTCGTCATGAGCACGCTGCAGCAGCAATCAACAGTTCCCGGTTATGCGCCGGCGAAACCGAAGCGGCGACCCGGCTGGCTGGCGATGTCGGCCGTTGCGGTGGTGGCGGCGCTGGCCGCGAGCGGCACGACGGCCGCGCTGGTGCAGCAGGAGCCCGGCGCGGTGCCGGGCGCCGCCGTGACGCGGGTCGTGCAGGGCAACACCGCCAACCCTGATTGGAGCGCGACCGCCCAGGCAGCCGGCCCGTCGGTCGTATCGATCGCGGTGCGGTCGACCCAGGGTGAGGCGGAGGGCTCCGGAGTGGTGCTGGACACCGCCGGCCACATCGTGACCAACCACCATGTCGTCGCCGGCGGCGGTGAGCTCGAGGTCACGCTTTCGGATCGTCGAGTCTATGCGGCCAGGGTTGTCGCCACGGATCCCAGCACCGATCTCGCCGTCATCCAGCTGACCGACCCGCCCAAGGACCTGGCGCCGATCACCTTCGGGGATGTCTCGGGGTTGAAGGTCGGCCAGCCGGTCATGGCGCTCGGGAACCCGCTGGGGCTGTCGGAGACCGTCACGACCGGGATCATCTCGGCGCTCGACCGGCCGGTGGTCACCACGCAGGAATCCTCGGGCGGCTTCGGGTCCCGGGCGGCGGCGGCGAGCGGTGGTGGGCAGGTCGTGACGAACGCGATCCAGACCAACGCCGCGATCAATCCGGGCAACTCGGGTGGAGCGCTCGTCAATGCCAACGGTGAGCTGATCGGGATCACGTCCTCGATCGCGACGCTCGGGTCGAGCCAGGGTCAGTCCGGCAATCTCGGGATCGGTTTCGCCATCCCGGCCGATCAGGTCAAGGCTGTTGCGGACGAGCTGATCTCTACCGGCAGGGCCAATCACGCGTTCCTCGGGGTGTCCACCACCGATTCGCCTGCGACGGTCGATGGGGCGAGCTATGTCGGGGCCGGTGTCCAGAGCGTGTCGCCCGGCACCCCGGCCGCCGGCGCGGGCCTGCAGCAGGGGGACGTGATCATCGGTGTCGGTGATGAGCCCGTCACCGGATCCGAGGGCCTCATCGCCCAGATCCGGGATCGGCGTCCCGGGGCCGAGGTGCAGCTCGTCGTGGTCAGGGGTGGCAGCCGGATCACGCTGACAGCGACCCTGGCGGCCCAGAACTGAGCACAAACGCGTACGCCGACCCGCGCGGGGCCGGCGTACACAAGGGATCAGTCGGGAGTGAAGATGTCCTCGATCGTCAGCTCGAACAGGTGGGCGATGGTAAAGGCCAGGGGGAGGGACGGGTCATAGCGCCCGGACTCCAGGGCGTTGACCGTCTGGCGGGAGACATCGAGCTCGCGGGCGAGGTCGGCCTGGGTCCAGCGGCGCTCGGCGCGGAGTTCCTTGAGTCTGTTCTTCATCGATATTTCCGGCCCGCGACGACGCCTCCGACGGCGAGGAAGAGGGCCCAGACCGGGATGACCCAGACCCAGGAGAGCTGGGGCCCACCGGCCATCTGGATCATGCCGATGACGAAGACGACGAGGAGAGTGCCGGCGAGCGAGATGGCGAGGGCATCGAGCAGTTTCCGGGCCTGGAACTCGTCGGCCTCCTGCACGTATTTCCACATCGCCCACGCCGCGAGCACCAGGCCGATGACGGGCATGGAGGCGAGCACGTAGCGCAGGATCGAGCCTTCGGGCTGTGCCTCGGAGAGAGGAATGCTCGCGAACATCAGCACCGTATAGAGGGCGGCGGCCGAGAGGAAGCGGATCAGGTAGCGGCGACCGGATTGGGCCTGGGTGGTCATGGTGTGTCCCTTCTGGGGTCTGGGGGCGGGAGGTGATCAGGCGAGAGCGGCGAACAGGACCGGGAGTCCGAGCCCGATCACGTCCAGGAACCAGTGGGCGAAGATCAGCGGCCACAATCGCTTGCGCCAGAGATAGAGAACGCCGAGCAGGATGCCGCTGAGGAACATCGTGACGAAGCGGGCGATCTGGGCACGCACGTCGAGCGGGGTGAACGCCGCGTGCTGGAGGGCGAAGAAGAAGGCCATGATGCCGATCGCGATGACCTTGTTGGTGCGGGCCCTGAGTTCGGGCTGGGCCCAGCCGCGATAGAGGAGTTCCTCGGCGAGGGCGATCGTGATGGGGGCGACGATGACGGTCCACAGGGCATACCACAACGGGGGAGCGAAGCCTTCGAGCTCCAACATCGGCGGCGGTCCGAGATAGGCGACCAGGTTGCCGATGAAGGTCGTGACGAAGAACCCGACGATCACGATCAGCGTGATGAGAAGCGCCCAGCCCGTGTCGCGGAGGCGGAAGGCGATGAGGTCCCGGAGGGTCTGGCCGCGGCGGCGCAGGAGGACGGCGATCAGGATGATGCAGATCACGTCGACGATGACGAGGGTGACATAGGGCCACATCAGGGTGCGGTCATAGTTGCCGAAGATCGGCAGCATCGCCAGGTTGGCCGCGAAGAGCAGCACCGTGCGGAGGAGCAGGACGCCGATCAGGACGGGCCAGCCGACGCTCGGGAGGCGGTTCGGGGAGG
>CAZEVN010000005.1:0-84147 GCA_964515145.1 uncultured Enemella sp. | reverse complement strand
GTCATCGCGCACCCGCCAGCACCTTGAGGGCCAGCTCGCGGGACTGGGCAGCAAGCACCTGGTCGCCGTCAGCAACCGCCCGGTGAGCCTGCCTGGTGAGCGCGTCGGCGATGAGATCGCGCTCTGACTGCGTGAGTCGTGCTGTCGTCATGGTTTCCTCCGGTGTGAGTTGGTTCGTCTATGGGCCGCACTGCGTGCGGGCATACGTGTGGGTCCCCCCCAAAGGCCGGCCCACCTTGACCACCCAGGCCAGCACCCCTACCTCGCTGGCGACGAGGCCAGCGAGTTCCCAGAGCACTGCGGACCCACGCGGACACCGGCCGATGCCATGGCGTGGGCTCCCCCTGGCGGTTCAGGGGGATCGGGACCAACACCGCGGGCGGTCGTGTTGTTTCGTCGCGTGTCTCAGCGACTGGCGGGTGAGGCCCTGTCTAGCCCCGCCGTGTCAATCAGGCGACGAGGGCCCGGGTGGGGGCGTAGGGTCGAGTCACGGTCGGCAATCTCCTGCCGGTCGAGGCCCCGGAGCACCGGTGTTAGCGCACCGGCCGGGGCCGTTCTATGCGGCTCGTTAGGGCACGGTTGATGCACACAGAAAAGCCGCTCTGACGTAAGACCTAGTCAGAGCGGCTTTGAAGTGGGGTGAGTAACGGGACTCGAACCCGCGACCACCTGGACCACAACCAGGTGCTCTACCAACTGAGCTATACCCACCATGTGCCCCGTGGGGCGACAAGGAACGATACCGCAGATCCTCGTCGAAACGAAATCGAATAGGCAGCAGGATCAGTGCCCAGGGCCGAGTCGTCCGGAGAGGCGCTCCATGCGTGAGGCGCTGGCGCCGTCGAGGCCGATGATTTCGACGGTCTTGCCGCGGTCAGCATATTTGGTGCGGATCGCGTCCAGGGATGCGACCGTGGACGCATCCCAGACCTCGGCATCGGTGAGGTCGATGATGACGGTGTTGGGGTCGCCGGCGTAGTCGAACTGATAGACGAGGTCGTTGCTCGACGCCCAGAACAGCTGCCCGCGCACGCTGTAGCGTCGGATGTCGATGGTGCCGTCGCCGTCGACATCCTTCTCAAGCACCGGGGTGATCGTGACCAGGTGGGCGACGCGGCGGGCAAACATGACCATGGCCGTGAGTACGCCCAACCCGACGCCGATGGCGAGATTGTGGGTCACGACGGTGCCGATCACCGTGACGAGCATGACGAGGGTCTCAGGCACCGGCATCACGCGCAGAGTCGACGGACGGATGCTGTGCCAGTCCATGGTTCCGACGGACACCATGATCATCACCGCGACCAGGGCCGCCATGGGGATCTGCCCGACGATGTCGCCGAGGACCAGGACCAGGATCAGCAGGAATACACCCGCCAGGAACGTGGAGATGCGGGTCCGCGCACCCGACTGCTTCACGTTGATCATGGTCTGGCCGATCATGGCGCAGCCACCCATGCCGCCGAAGAATCCGGACACGATGTTGGCAATGCCTTGGCCCCAGCTTTCGCGCGTCTTGTTGGAGTGCGTGTCCGTGACGTCGTCGACAAGCTTGGCCGTCATCAGTGACTCCATCAGCCCGACCAGAGCCATGGCCAGAGCGTAGGGTCCGACGATCTGCAGTGTCTCCAACGAGAGTGGGACCTGCGGAAAGAACAGCTCCGGGAGCGAGGTGGGCAACTCGCCCTGGTCGGCGACGTTCGGCACTCGCCAGCCCGCAAGAAGCACGACCGCCGTGAGCACCACGATGGTGATCAGCGGCGCGGGGACGATGGTGGTGAGCCGCGGCAGGAAGATGAGCATGAGCAGCCCGACTGCCACGAGCGGATAGACCAGCAGCGGGATGTTGGCGCCGAACAGATGCGGCATCTGGGCCAGGAAAATCAGGATGGCCAGCGCGTTCACGAAGCCGGTCATCACACTGCGCGGGATGAACCGCATCAGCTTCGCGACGCCGACGGCGGCGAGAACAATCTGCAGGACCCCGGCCAGGATGACCGTCGCGATGAAATAGTCCAGCCCGTGGTTGGCGACCACGGGTGCAATCACCAGCGCGACTGCTCCGGTGGCGGCGGAGATCATGGCAGGCCGACCGCCCACCACTGCGATGGTCACGGCCATGGTGAACGAGGCGAACAGGCCCAGCTGGGGTGCGACGCCCGCCAGGATGGAGAAGGAGATCGCCTCCGGGATCAGCGCCAGCGCCACCACCAGTCCGGCCAGGACTTCGGTCTTCAGTCGCCGGGGATCCCGCAGCGCAGCCAGAACCGTGTGCGGCGCTGTCTGGGAATGTTCGTCGCTGTGGGCCGCTTCGGCTTTCGGGTTCAACAAGAAGTCACCCCGCGGCGGGTTCGTCCGCGCCGGGGCGTACGCCGGTCAGGGCGCCACCATGATCCTGCGCAAGGCGGCGGCAGGTCGCGGTGTCGGGCCCGGGCTGGGGGACGAAGAGGGCATCGCGGTAGTACCGCAGCTCCTCGATCGACTCCTGGATATCGGCGAGCGCGCGATGGTTGCCGGACTTGGCCGGCGTATTGAAATAGATCCGCGGATACCACCGCCGGGCGAGCTCCTTAATGCTCGACACGTCGACGTTGCGATAGTGCACATGGGCCTCGAGGGTGGGCATGTCCCGCGCGAGGTATGCCCGGTCGGTGCCGATCGTGTTGCCCGCCAGGGGTGCCTTGCGTGCCTCGGGGACATATTCCTTGATGTACGCCAGCACCTGCTCCTCGGCCTCGGCCATCTCCAGGCCGTCGGCGAGCAGCGGCAGCAGACCGGACTCGGTGTGCATCGTGCGAACGAAGTCACCCATGCGTTCGAGAGCCTCGTCGCTGGGCTTGATGATCACATCGACACCCTCGCCGAGCACCTCAAGATCGGGGCCGGTCACGAGTGCGGCCACCTCGATCAGGGCATCTCCACCGGCCAGGTCCAAGCCGGTCATCTCACAGTCGATCCACACCAACAAGTCATTCACCCGGCCCACTCTAGGACTCCGTGACCTCATCGACGTCAAACATCCGGACCGCCCCCGGGCGCCGGGGCAGCCACTTGGTGAACCAGACGGCGCCCGCCAGGCAGGTCACGCCGATCGCCACCGCCGCCATGCCCAGGGGTGCGATCGCCACGATCGCGCTGACGAGGAGCGGTCCGCCGGCGCTGCCGGCATCCGTCATCAGCCGCCAGGCTCCGAGGAAACCCGCTCTGGCATTGACCGGTGCCGAATCTGAACCCAGCGTCATGACGATGCCGGCCGAGAATCCGTTGGCGATCCCCAGCAGGATCGCCACCAGCGCCAGGGTGACCGCACCGTGGGTGAGGGGGACGATTGCGAACCCGATGCCCAGCACGACCAGCGTCGGCACGGCCGAATAGAACCGTCCGAACCGGTCCATGATCCACCCCGACGGATAGAACATGCTCATGTCCGCGAGCGCCGCGACCGCGAAGATCAGGCTGTTGGCCTGTGGCGACAGCCCGATGTGCTCGGCCCAGAGTGGCAACAGGCTCAGGCGGGCGGCGCGACCGAGCTGAATGGTCATGGCCCCGAGCCCGAGCGTGGCGAGCGCCTTGCGTCGCGCACCGACGATTGTGCTGAGTCGGGGGCCACGGGTGCCGGCGGGCCGGCTGTGCTCCACATCCGGGAGGATCATCGTCAGCACGGCCGCCCACAGGCTGAACAGCGCCGCTGCGGCGTACGCCGCCGACAGGTTGATCCACCCGATCACCAGCGCACCCACCAGCGGGCCCAGGAACGAGCCGATCCGGTGCGTTCCACCCAGGGTCGACAGGGCGCGGGCACGTTGGCCGGCGGGGACGACTTCGGTGAGGTACGCCTGCCGGGCCAGCCCGAACACCGCACCGGCAAAGCCCGCGATGAACACGCCGATGGCCAGCTGCCAGACCTCGCTCGACCACCAGCACAGCCCCAGAGCGACCGCTTCGACGACCGCCGCGCCGATCAGCGCGCGCTTCTCCCCGAACCGGGCGGCAAGCATTCCGGCGGGGATATCGCCGAACAGTTGCCCGAGACCCGACAGGGCAACGAGGAAGGCCGCGATCTCGAGGCTCGCGCCCATCTCGCGGGCCGACAGCGCCACCAGTGGCATGACCGCGCCATATCCCGTCGAAACCAACAGGGTCGGGCCATAGGCGGCCAGAGCGATCCGGCGCCAGTCGAGGGGAGTGGTCACCCTCGCACGTTAGTCCGCGCTCGCACGTCCGACGGGATTTCGTCTCACACAGAGGAACTCTGTCCTCGTGGGGACTGGGCGCCCCCGGTAGGAATCGAACCTACGACCGTCAGATTAGAAGGCTGCTGCTCTATCCGCTGAGCTACGGGGGCCGGCGCAGACCGCGTTGGGATGGGTGCGCAAAGGTGAGTGTAGCGATCCGCCGCCGAACGCCCCACCCGAAAGCAGCGGCGAGCAAGGTGGTCAGCTGCGCAGGTACGCTGGGCGCCGTGCATGTGGCCGCCAGCAACGAACCCGATCTGCGGGACCGCCGTCTGCGCTCGGCCCTGCGCCGCAACAACCTGCCGATCGCGCGTGGCGAGGACCTGTCGCCGCCGATGCGGATGCTCACCTCCCCGTGGTTCTGGGCGCTCCTGCTGATGATGGCGCTGCAGTTCTATTGCCTGCGCGCCGCCTATCTCGATGTGGTGCCCGACCGCCAGGTGCCGGGCGGCACGTTGATCGGCATGGGGACCGAGGCGCTGAAGCCGGCGGCGACCTATGCGGCCTACACGGTGATCCCGCTCAGTCTCCTCATTCTCTGGGCCGATCGGTTCCGGCCCCACAACTTCCTGGTCTGGCTGGTCACGTTCGGCTGGGGCGGCACCGTCGCGGTGTTCGTCTCGCTGCGCATCAATACATGGGCCGCGACCCTGATGAGCGTGGTTGGCGACGGCAACCCGGCAGCA
The DNA here is from genome assembly GCA_964515145.1 of uncultured Enemella sp. Classification (GTDB taxonomy): domain Bacteria; phylum Actinomycetota; class Actinomycetes; order Propionibacteriales; family Propionibacteriaceae; genus Enemella. The sequence goes on along the minus strand of CAZEVN010000005.1, from coordinate 79,226 downwards.
GCGGCGCGCCCGGCTGTCTATATCGCCCCATTCGTCGAGGAGGCCGCCAAGGGTTCGGTGCTGTTCCTCATCGCCCTGTTCCTGCGCTACCGCTGGGTGAGCAAGCTGTCGGGCATCGTGCTCGCCGGGCTGTCGGCCGCGGCCTTCGCGTTCGTGGAGAACATCTTCTATTACGGCCAGGCCTATCGAGCTGCTGCGCGCACAACCGGTGCCGCGGATCCCCAAGAGGTGCTGGCCAGCTATTTCGTGCAGCGCGGCGTGCTGACCTTCTTCGCCCATCCCCTGTTCACGATTCTGATCGGCATCGGCCTGGCGATCTCGCTGCGGTCGAAATCGAAGGTCGTGCGCATCATGGCGCCCCTCGTGGGGTTCATGGGCGCGGCCCTGCTGCACATGCTGTTCAACGGCACGGTGTCGATGGGCTTCCCGCCCCAGGTGCTGCTGATCCTGCTCCTCGCCGTGGCCTATCCGATGGTCATTGCGCTCGTCATCTTCATCGTCAAGCAGCTCTTCGCGGAACGGGCACTGATCCGCTCAAGACTGACCGACTACGCGCGGATGGGCTGGCTGCCGGAGTCGGACGCCCAGTGGGTTTCGCGCCTCACGACCCGCGTACGCGTCCTGTGGCAGGCCCTGTGGGAGGGGCGGCCGATCTCCACCTGGCGCATGCAGCGAACGCTGACCGAGTTGGCGTACCTCCGCGATGCCATGGCCCGCGGACTCGTCGACGATGCGGGCCTGGTCCGGGAGAAGCAACTGCTCCTGCGCGCCCGCCGACTCCGCGAGCGCGCCATCGTGGAGCCGCGGGCCAAGACGAGTTATCCCTGGCAGCGACTCCGCGCGCGGAAGGCCGACACCTGGGCGCCGCCGGCGCACCCGGGGCCCGCGGGGCTGGCCGGGTCCTATCCCGCACTGCCGGTGGGACAATCGTCCCAAGGTGGGTACGCCGCACCGCAGGGCGTGCCGCTAGGATCCGGTGCTACGACGTACTCCCCGGTAGACCCACGCTGGAAGCCACCCAGCTCCTAGAGGAGGCCAGATGGCCAGCAGTCGCCTGCAGGAAGCGCTCACCGAGTTGCGGCAGGCGGTCGCATTGGCCCAGTTGCCACTCCAGCTTCCGGGTGCCGATGATCAGTCCCGTGCCGTTCGTGAGATGACGGCCCAGCTGGATGACTACATCCTGCCCAGGCTGGCCACGATCGACGCGCCGCTGCTCGCTGTGGTCGGCGGCTCGACGGGTGCCGGCAAGTCGACGCTGGTCAACTCCCTGGTCGGGCGCGTCGTCACCAGGCCCGGGGTGATTCGTCCCACGACCAAGGCGCCGGTGCTCGTGCACCACAGCAGTGATCGGCATTGGTTCGACAGCGAACGCATTCTGCTGGGGCTGTCCCGCACGACCGGCCAGTCCAACGACCAGCGTGAGCTGCAGCTCGTCACCGAGGACTCGATCCCGCCCGGGCTGGCGATCCTCGATGCCCCCGACGTCGACTCCGTTGTGGAAGAAAACCGCAAGCTCGCGGCCCAGCTGTTGGCCGCCGCCGACCTGTGGTTGTTCGTGACGTCCGCTGCGCGGTATGCCGATGCGGTGCCGTGGGAGTTCCTGTTGCACGCTGCCGAGCGGAGCGCGGCCGTTGCGGTGGTGCTCGATCGCGTGCCGCCCGCTGCCATGGGCGATATTCCCGCCCACCTCGGCCAGATGATGACCGAGCGTGGGCTCGGCAACTCCCCGCTGTTCGCCGTGCCGGAGACCACGGTCGACGAGGAGGGGCTGCTGCCGGACTCCGCCGTATCGCCCATCCGCACCTGGCTCGCCACCCTCGCCGCCGATGCCGCGACGCGCCAACGGGTCGTGCACCAGACGCTCGACGGGGCGATCGGGGCGCTCGCCGCGCGTACGCCTGCGCTCACCGCCGCCCTCGATGACCAGCACGGAATCCTGGCGCAGCTGCGTGAGGATGCCGACAAGTCCTATGCCGAAGCCGCGCGGGCCGTCAACGTGCAGACCGCGGACGGCACCCTGCTGCGTGGCGAAGTGCTCACCCGCTGGCACGATTTCGTCGGCACGGGCGAGATCTTCCGCATCCTCGACCAGAAGATCGGTTGGTTGCGTGACCGGGTGCTGAATTTCTTCCGGGGTACGCCGGCCGGCGCGGAGAAGGTCACCGTCGCCGTGGAGTCGGGTCTTGAGGCCCTGCTCCGCGAAGAAGGGGAGGCTGCGGCCGAACGCGCCGAGGCGGCCTGGCGGGCCAATCCGGCCGGACGGGCGCTGCTCGATCAGGTCAAGGGTGACCTGTCACGCTCCTCGCGGGACTATGCCTCGGATGCGGCCCGCACCATCCGTGACTGGCAGAGTGCAGTCCTCGACATCGTGGCCGACGAGGGCATGGAGAAGCGCTCCCAGGCACGGTTCCTGGCGTTCGGGGTCAACACGATCGGTGTGGCGCTGATGATCGTGGTCTTCGCCTACACGGGTGGGCTCACCGGGGCCGAGGTCGGTGTCGCGGGCGGCACTGCGGCGCTGGCCCAACGCGTGCTGGAGGCCGTGTTCGGCGACGATGCCGTGCGTCGACTGGCCAAGAAGGCCAAGGCCGATCTTGATGCGCGAGTCGAAGGCCTGCCGGACCCGGGCTTCGTCGGGCGCTTCCACGAGATCCTCGATGCCATCGAGGTGGATCCCGAGCGGGCGGAGGCGATCCGGAGAGCAACGGCTGCTGTCGAGGCCGCACGTTCGGGCGACGGGTTGCCGACGCCGGAGGGCGGGGTCGCGGCCGAGTTGGCTCCGGAGGACCTGCCGGAGCGCCAGCGCGTCGAACTGCGCATCGCCGAGGAACGGGCCGCAGTCGAGCAGGACGGGCTGCCGTATCGGCCCGCGCCGGCCGAGCTCGGCACCGGGGAACACGTCGGTGCTCCCTATGGCCTGGAGGCCACGCCGGGTGATGTGGTGGAGGCCGAGATTGTCGAACCGGTGCGACGCGAGGAGGACCGCTGATGGCGCGCGACAAGGCGGGTCGTGATCTCGGTGCCCGGTTGCGGGCCCTGCGTCAGGCTGCGGAGAACGCCCGCGGCCGTGTCGACGACGAGCTGATCGATGACTCCCTGGCCGTGGTGGATCGGGCCGGGCGGCGGCTGGAAGTGTCCGGGGATGCCACTGTCGTCGCGCTGGGCGGGGCGACGGGTTCGGGCAAATCGTCGACTTTCAACGCGCTGTCCGACACCGATCTGGCCGTCTCGGGCGTACGCCGGCCGACGACGAAGCGCACGCTCGCGCTCAGCTTCGGAGCCGACGCCGCGGAGGATCTCCTCGACTGGCTCGAGATCCCCAATCGGCATCAGGCACCTGCCGGCAAGACCACGGAGGCGATGAGCGGTTTGGTCCTGCTCGACCTGCCCGACCACGACTCCACCGAGGTGAGCCACCGGCAGGAGGTCGACCGGCTCGTCGAGTTGGTGGACATGCTGATCTGGGTGGTGGATCCGCAGAAGTACGCCGATGCGGCCCTCCATGACGGCTATCTCAAACCGCTGGCTCGCTATGCGCCCGTCATGATGGTGGTCCTCAACCAGATCGACCGGCTGACTCCGGCCGAGCGGGATCGATGCTTGGCCGACCTGCGACGGCTGTTGGACTCCGAGGGGCTGGAACAGGTCGAGATTGCGGCGATCAGTGCAACGACGGGGGAGGGCGTCGAGCAGTTGCGCACGCGACTCCGCAAGCGGGTGGCGGCGAAGAAGACCGCAGCCCAGCGCTTGGTCACCGATGTCGACCGCGTGGCCGAGCGGCTCGCCGCGGCGTCGGGTTCGGCACCGTCGGAGCAGGTGTCGAAGGAGACCGCCCAACGGCTCAACCGGGCGCTGGCGGTGGCGGCCGGCGTACCCGTCGTGTCGGAGGCCGTCGGCAAGGCCTGGCGTCATCGCGGAGGGATCGCCACCGGCTGGCCCGCTCTGGCCTGGATCGCGCGGTTCCGACCTGATCCGCTGCGCCGCCTGCACCTCGATCGTTGGGGGCTGGGCGGCAAGAAGAAGGAGATCGATCCCGCGCGCGTGTCCCGGACCTCGTTGCCGGCGACGACGTCGGTGCAGCAGGCCCGGGTGGATTCGGCGATCCGGGACTTGTCCGATGAGGCGGCGCAGGGCCTGCCGCGGGGGTGGGCGCAGGCTGTGCGCGATGCCTCCCGGACCCATCAGGCTGTGCTGCCCGACCAGCTCGACCGGGCGATCGCCACGACTGATCTCGGACTGGATCGGGACCATGGCTGGTGGACGTTCGTCAAGGTGCTCCAGTGGCTGCTGATCGCGGTGGTCGTCGCCGGCGTGGGCTGGTTGGCCGTGGCGTTCGTGATGCTCTATCTGCAGCTTCCGCCGTTGCCGGAGATCCGCTGGTGGGGGGTGCCCGCGCCGACCGTGCTGTTGGTCGGCGGGGTGCTGGCGGGTTTGTTGGTGGCGCTGTTCTCCCGGATCGGGGTCGAAGTCGGTGCACGTCGCGCCGAACGCCGGGCGAGGGGCGCGTTGGTGGCCGCGATCGCCGGCGTGACGCGCGAGCGGGTGGTCGAACCCGTCAACGAGGAACTCGACCGCTATGACTTTGTCCGGACTCAACTGGCCCGGGCTCTGGGCTGAGCCTTCATGGTCGGTCGGGCTGAGTTGTCCACAGCCCGGGAACGACCCGGAGCGCTATCCACAGGACAAGGACGGGTCTGAACGATGCGGCTCCTGCCTGCGCACTGTGGTGGCACGTGCCATCGACTGCGAAGGACAGGACCATGGAATCAATCATCAGTGTGAACGGACGTCTCGGAACCAACGTCGACTATCGGGCCGGTGAGGACAAGAAGCCCTATGCGAGTTTCCGCCTCGCCTTCAACCCACGGATCCGCAGGTCCGACGGAAGCTGGGAGGACGGGCCCACCAGCTGGGTCACGGTGAAGTGTTGGAACCTGCTCGCCACCAACGCGGACATGAGCCTCAGCAAGGGCCAGCCGGTGGTGGTGGTCGGCAAGCTTCGGGTGACGGAAACTGCCAACGAGAACGGGGTCGTGCGTCACGACACGGTCATCGAGGCCCAGAGCATCGGCCATGACCTGAACCTGGGCATCAGCCGCTATGTCCGGCTTGAGCGCAAGCGGGTCGAGCCCGACCCGGCCGCCATGGAGGCCCCGAAGCCGGAGGAGGGTTCGGCCTTCGACGAGGACGCTCCCGACGACTTCACGATGGAGCAGGTGATGGAGGGGTACGCCGAGCCGGTGGGGTGACGGGCGGCGCGGGCCGGGGCGCTGGGGCGTACGCGGGTGGTCAGGTGGTCTTCTCCGCCGCGCTCGGGGGTGCCTCGGTCAGCCCCGCGCCGCGCAGGATGTCGACGATCGTGTCCGCGACGACCTCTCGACACGTACGCCCGTCGGCCGTGCGCGATCGGGAGAGATAGGAGCCGCGACCCAGATGGCCCATGGCCCCGACCGTATGGATGGTGATGCGACCGTCGGCAACGGCGCGTGCCCAGAAGCTGTTGGACCGGCCCGGCCAGCGGCCCGGGAAGAGGGCGCCGATGCCCTGCACCCAGTCGCGCGTGCCCTTGAGGTGCCACGCGTGGGTGATCCGGTCCAGCCCGGGATCGGAGGTGATCACGCCACCGAGTGACAGGAGATAAACGGGCATGCCGGCCCCGGTCAGATACCAGGCCGCGCTGAGGGCGATCTGGGCACCGCCACTCCAGCCGAACAGCACGACCGGCCGGCCGCACCCGGGTCGGTATCCCGCGGCCTGCAGCCGATCCCAGATCACGCCGGCGACGCCGAGGGAATACATCGGGCCATAGCGGTCGTCGGCGGACACTGCGAACTGGAGGACATTGCGCAGATAGACGAGGAACTGGAGCACGCTCGTGAACCGGCCCCGGCCCCACCGTTCGATGAGTCGCCACCACCAGGAGGACCAGCGCCCTGATAGCAGCGGCAGGTTGGAAGGCGAGTAGGGATAGACGTCGCTGATCAACAGGGTGTCGGGCATCCGGGTGCGCAGGTCGTCGAGCAGGGGTCCCTCACCTTCGGGGCTGACCTCGTGGTCGACGGCTCCCACACCGGAGAGATAGACGACATAACAACTGCGGTCGTCGACCTGTGCCTGCGCCTGAGCCGTCGAGCGGCGTTCATCGATCGATCTCCGGATCTCCCGGAGCGCCTCGGCCGTGGCGCGTGATTCGCGGGCGCCCTGGGTCGCCCACCAGCGAAGGGCCTCGAAAGGAGCGAACAACAGGGCCAGGACGAGTGCGATGCCCAGCGTCATGAGAAGGGGAGCGATCATGGGCGGTCTTCCTCGGCCGAGGTCACCATGTCGAGGAGGAAAGTGGTGTCCAGGTGCAGGGGGCGGCCGGTGACCCGCCGCCAGATCCGGTCCCGGATGGAGGCCAGGAGTGGACCGAGCAGGTTGCCGACCAGCAGGGTGCCCAGCCAGGCGACCAGGACGAGCCCGGCCGCCGCCCAGAACCCGACCTGGAAGGTGGCCGCCACGATGGCCCACAGGACGAGGAGGCTCCAGACGGACAACAGCCGGTTGATCGCCGGGCCGAGCAGGGGGATGGCGGTCAGGAACCCGAACACCAGGGGTGCGGACGACAGCACGACGACCTTGGTGATCTCGAGGGCGGTCCAGGGCTCGGGGAAGATGAGGTGACCGAGCCCCCAGAGCAGCAGCCCCTCGACCGCATGGGTGGCCAGAATCCCGATCGTGGCGAACAACAGGCTGATCACGAGGGCCCATCGGCGGATCCGATTGGCCAGGAGGACAACGCTCTGGCCGACCAGAGTGGCAGCGGCTGCCCCGACCGCGATCAGAATGAGGGGAACCCAGGAGGTCTCGGGCGCGAGGACGATGGCCACGTCCGGACTGAAACGAAGGGCGTTCCACCCGAGGAACCAGCTCATGGCGAACTGGTCGGCGAGGAAGCGCACGACGTCCACAGCGGTCCTGTCGTTCGGGGAATCGACACCGACACCCTAGAGTCTCAGGCGATCGAGAGCGGGAAGGCCCACGTGATGCTTCCACCCTTCTGGACCACAGCCGAGGACGATGTCGAGGACCCCATCGGGCGACGTCGCCGGATCATGTTCACGTTGGTGATCGGCGGGATCATCGGGTTCCTGATGGCGGGCGTCTGGGGGCCGGGCTCGACACTCGGCCGCGAAACCCGGGGCGACGCAGCCCTGGGCGAGAAGGTCTATGGCCACCTCCGGGGAAACGCCGGGTTCCGTTCGCTCCAGGTGGTCGAGGTCGACCGGGCCGGGGTGCGCGATGCCGGGCTCGGACCCGATCAGGGGCGTTGGCAAGCCGGTGGGCTCACCATGACCTTCACCGGGCACCTGTTGGCAGACGCGATCACCCGCGGCGAGGTCCGCGCCGAGGACACCCTCGCGACCCATCTCTCCGAACTCATCGGATCCCCGGTCGGCGACCTGACCCTGACCGAGGTGGCCACCCAGCGCGCCGGGCTGCCCCGACTGCTGCCCAGCGAGTCGTTCCGTTCTGTTCCGGCAGCCCTGTTCGGCATCGATCCGTATGCCGGCACCACTCCCGAGAAGCTGCTCACCGAGGCCCGCGACCTGTCCCTGGAGAACCGGGGCGGTTATGCCCACTCCCAGGTGGGTGCGGCACTGCTCGGCCAGGCGCTCACCCGGGCCGCCCGTCAGCCCGACTGGCCGACTCTCGCCCGCGTACGGCTGTTCGAGCCCCTGGGCATGGGGGAGACCACTTTCGCCACGAGCCGCGACCTGATCCCCGCCGATGCGGTCCGCGGACATCGGCCCAACGGCCACGGCGTACGCTCCTCGGCCTCATCGGGCGCAGTCGCGGCCGGGTGCTGCACCTGGACCACGGCTGCCGACCTGGGTCGGTATGCCCAGGCGCTGCTGTCCGGACAGGTGCCCGGGGCCGAGGCCCTCGAGCCGCTGGCGGACGGCAATGGCCCGTCGCGGGTCGGCCATTTCTGGCTCGTTTCGCCAGGTCCGGAAGGGCAGTCCCTGACCTGGCAGCTCGGTGACACCGCCGGGTCCAGCAGCTTCCTTGCGCTCGATCGAGCCGCGGGTCGCGCGGTCGTCGTGCTGAGCAACACCAGCCAGCCGGTCGACCGGCTCGGGGCCGGGCTGATCGCCGACGACAAGCCCCCGGGCGCCAACCCGAATCCGATGGACCTGCTCAGTGCCCTGGTGCTGGTGGCTGTCGTGGTCTGGACCGTGCGGCGGGTGTTGGCCGCCACCCGGCGTTCCCAACTGGTCAGGGCAGCACTCGACTTCGCCTCGGTTGTGTTGCTCACGGCCCTGCTCGCCGACTGGGTGACCGTGCCCGGTTGGTTCCACGGGCTGGCGCTGGGCGTCGGCGCAGGAGCCTTGTTGCTCGGGCTCAGGCGGGGCCGCGAACTGCCCTGGGCAGAGAACCACCCGAAGGCCGATCGGGTTCAGGTCATCACCAGCGCCGCGGTGCTGATCGTCGTGCTGGTCTTGATAGTGGCCTGACGTCTCCCTGGTGGCATACTGAGGGCCGCTGAAATCCCTAGACCTGATGAGGTAGTGGCTGCATGCCCGAGTTCGTGTACACGATGCACAACGTGCGGAAGACCGTCGGCGACAAGGTGATCCTCGACAACGTCACCCTTTCCTTCTTCGAGGGCGCCAAGATCGGCGTCGTCGGCCCCAACGGTGCCGGCAAGTCCACCATGCTCAAGGTGATGGCGGGTCTGGAGACCCCCGGCAATGGCGATGCGATGCTGGCCAAGGGCAAGACCGTCGGCATTCTCCTGCAGGAGCCGCCGCTGACCGAGGGCAAGACGGTCATCGAGAACATCGAGGAAGCCGTCGGCGAGATCAAGAAGAAGCTCGACCGCTTCAACGAGATCGGTGAGCTGATGGGCGAGCCCGATGCCGATTTCGATGCGCTCATGGAAGAAATGGGCGATCTCCAAACCGAGCTCGACCACGCCAACGCGTGGGACATCGACTCCCAGCTCCAGCAGGCGATGGACGCCCTGCGTTGCCCGCCGCCGGACACGATCGTCGATGTGCTCTCGGGCGGTGAGCGCCGTCGCGTCGCGCTCTGCAAGCTGCTGCTCCAGCAGCCCGACCTGCTGCTCCTCGACGAGCCCACCAACCACCTCGACGCCGAGAGCGTGAACTGGCTCGAGGGCCACCTGAAGGCCTACCCGGGCGCTGTCCTGGCCGTGACACACGATCGCTACTTCCTCGACAATGTTGCGCAGTGGATCTGTGAGATCGACCGGGGGCGTCTCCATCCCTACGAGGGCAATTATTCGACTTATCTCGAGACCAAGCGTTCGCGCCTGCAGATCGAGGGTCAGAAGGACGCCAAGCGCGCCAAGATCCTCGAGAAGGAGCTGGAGTGGGTACGCTCCAGCCCCAAGGCTCGCCAGGCCAAGAACAAGGCTCGTCTCGAGCGCTATGAGGAGATGGCGGCCGAGGCCGAGCGCGACCGCAAGATCGACGTCTCCGAGATCAACATCCCGCCGGGCCCGCGACTCGGCACCGATGTCCTCGAGGTCAAGAACCTTACCAAGGGCTTCGGCGATCGCGTCCTGATCGACAACCTGTCGTTCACGCTCCCGCGCTCCGGCATCGTCGGCATCATCGGCCCCAACGGCGTCGGCAAGTCGACGCTGTTCAAGATGATCGTGGGGGAGCACGAGCCGGACTCGGGCGTTCTCAACCTCGGCAAGACCGTCTCGATCTCCTATGTCGACCAGGGCCGCGGTGGTCTCGACCCCAAGAAGAACGTCTGGGAGGTCGTCTCCGACGGGCTCGACTTCATCAAGGTCGCCAACTTCGAAATGGCGTCGCGGGCCTATGTGGCGTCGTTCGGCTTCAAGGGCCCGGACCAGCAGAAGCCGACCGGCGTACTGTCCGGTGGTGAGCGCAACCGCCTCAACCTCGCGCTGACGCTCAAGATGGGCGGCAACCTGCTGCTCCTCGATGAGCCCACCAACGACCTTGACGTCGAGACCCTGCAGTCGCTCGAAGACGCGCTCCTCGAGTTCCCCGGATGCGCCGTGGTCATCTCCCACGACCGCTGGTTCCTCGACCGCGTGGCCACCCACATCCTCGCCTGGGAGGGCGACGATGAGAACGAGGCCAAGTGGTTCTGGTTCGAGGGCAACTTCGCCGACTACGAGAAGAACAAGATCGATCGTCTCGGTCCCGAGGCCGCCCGCCCGCATGCGAGCAAGCATCGCCGCCTGACCCGCGACTGATCGTCCACCAAGGAGCCCCGCTGAGGGACTCCCGCCGAGCCCCCGCCGACACACCTGCCGCGCGGGGGCTCGGTCGTTGCTCCCCAAACGGCATCGCGCGCCGTGGGGGGCGTGGTGGGACCTAACACTGGGGCATCGATCGGATAACCGTGGCACGGCGACGCGACCACAGCCAGCGTGATCGGATTGTGCCAATCCGGTCCACACAAACGAAAAGATCGGGTTTATTCTGGCCAGATCGGCTTGGACTCCGACATACATCGGCGTGTGGCGGGGCGGCTGTGGCTAGGAGGGCACCGGTGAGCACCACCGAGACCGGCGTGCAGGTCACACTGACCGCACCTCTGACCGGCATCATGGTCCCGATCGAACAGGTCCCCGATCCGGTCTTCGCCAAGAAGATGGTCGGGGAAGGGTTCTCGATCGATCCGCTGAGCAACCTGCTGTTGGCCCCGCTCGACGGGGAGGTGGTCGATATCCAGCCGTCGGGCCATGCAATCACCGTTCGATCCTCCGACGGGCTCGAAGTCTTGCTCCACATCGGTCTCGACACGGTGAAGATGCGGGGAGAGGGCTTCGATCCGAAAGTCAAACAAGGTGCCCAAGTCCGTGCGGGGGAGCCGCTCATCGAGTTCGATCTCGACGGAGTTGCCCTCGCTGCGAAGAGCCTCCTTACGCAAGTCGTGATCACGAACTCCGACCGGGTCGCCTCCATCAGCCCACGAACCGGTCTGGTCACGGCGGGGGAGGACACCGCGGCCGAGGTCTCGTTCGTCGAGGTCGCCGAGGAGGCCGGGGAAACGACCGGGGGAGCCACAGTCACCTCACCTGCCATCCTGGTCCCCAACCCGACGGGCCTCCACGCCCGCCCGGCCGCGACCCTGGTCAGTCTCGCCAAGGGGTTCGGATCCGATATCCGGCTCCGCCGCGGTGACGACGTCGCCAACGCCAAGAGCATCATGGCGATCATGGGACTTGCGGCTACCCGCGGCGACAAGATCGTCGTGGCCGCCCATGGCGCTGACGCTCGCCGGGCTGTCGACGCCATCAGCCAGGCCATCCGTGACGGTCTTGGTGAGGACTGCCCGCCCTTCACCGAGGCAGAGGCAGCGGCGGCCGATGCAGTTCGGGACGAGACGTCGGCCGAGACGCCGGCAGCCTCGGCGGACGGCAACGAGACCACAGAACCGGCTCCGCCGCGATCGGGCGACCCCGACTTGCTGCTCGGAGTGGCCGCGTCTCCCGGGCTTGGCATCGGTCACGTCGTCCAGCTCCGCCGGGACGATATTCACGTCGAGGAGTTCGGTGACGATCACCACAAGGAACGCCGCAAGCTCAACTCGGCGATCGACAGAGCACTCCTTGACCTGTCCGCACTCCGACGCCGTCTCGAGGATGAGTCCGACTCGGACAAGGCCGCGATCTTTGCCGCCCACAGCGAGATCCTCGGCGACCCCGAACTGCTCGATCTCGCGGTGAGTGCCATCGACAAGGGCCGCAGCGCTGCGTACTCCTGGCGGGCCGCTTACACCACCTACGCCGACCGTCTCGCCGCACTCGACAACGAGATTCTCGCCGGCCGTGCGAACGATGTCCGCGACGTGGGCCAGCGCGTACTCGAGGAACTCACCGGCCAGCGGAGCGAGAAGCCCCAGCTCGACGAGGGCACCATCCTCATTGCCGAGGACCTCACGCCCTCGGACACCGCTCAACTGGATCGCACCAAGGTCGTCGGTTTCGCCACCACCAGCGGGGGCGCTTCATCCCACGTCGCCATCATCGCGCGTTCCCTCGATATCCCTGCGGTCGCGGGCATCGAGGGCCGGGCCCTCGACATCGCCGACGGTGATCGAGTCGTGCTCGACGGTTCGAAGGGCACGCTCACGCTGAACGTCTCCGATGCCGAGATCGACACACTCCTGGCCCGCCAGCAGCGCATCGCCGAACGCAAGGCGGTCGAGGAGGCCCACAAGGATGAGCCCGCAACGACCACCGATGGTCACCGCGTCCAGGTCGTCGCCAACATCGGCGGCGTCGCCGATGCCGAGGAGGCGATGACCAGAGGTGCCGAAGGTGTGGGGCTGCTCCGCAGCGAGTTCGTCTTTCTGGAGCGACGGACCGCTCCGACCGAGGAAGAACAGGCCGCCATTTATGCGGACTGTGCCCGGGCCCTCACGCCGGGCCAACCGCTCGTGATCCGCACCCTCGACGTGGGCGGCGACAAGCCGTTGCCCTATCTCCCCATCCCGCGCGAGGAGAATCCCTTCCTCGGGGTACGCGGGGTCCGCGTCGGGCTGGAACAGCCCGAAGTCCTGCGGACCCAGTGCCGTGCAATTCTCGCCGCCGCCGATGCTGGAGCCAGGCTTCACCTGATGTTCCCGATGATCGCCACGATGGACGACTGGCGCCGGACGAAGGCGATCTTCGACGAGGAACGCGAGCGCAGCGGGCTCGGGGCCGACGTCTCCGTCGGCATCATGATGGAGGTCCCGTCGGTCGGGGTGATGGCCCGCCAATTCGCGGCCGAGCCCGGCTGCGATTTCTTCAGCGTCGGCACCAACGACCTGACGTCCTACACGCTCGCGATGGACCGCGGGCATCCCAAGCTCGCGGCCCAGGTCGACCCCTGCAACCCGGCCGTCCTGAGCCTGATCGGACACGCCGCCGAGGCCCTCCATGAGCACGGCAAGTGGATCGGAGTCTGTGGTGGGGTCGCGTCCGACCCTCAGTCCGTCCCGATCCTGATCGGCCTCGGTGTCGATGAGCTGAGCTGCTCGATCCCGGCCATCCCTTCGGTCAAGGCGGCGGTGCGGGCGTACTCACTCGCCGACTGCCGCGAGCTCGCATCCCGCGCACTCACGTGCGCAACCCCCGCCGATGTCCGCGCCCTCGTCCCGGTGGACGAGGACTGACCCCCCCGGCAAGGAACAGACATGTCGACCACAGCAAGCGAAATCGTCTCCAGCGTCGGCGGAGCCGAGAACATCTCAGGGCTCAGCCACTGTGCCACGCGCCTGCGATTCCAGCTCCGCGATTCGACGGTCGTGGATACGGCCACCGTCGAGAGCGTCAAGGGGGTCATGGGCGGAGTGCCCCAGGCGGGCAATCGCTATCAGATCATCATCGGCGGTGGCGTCCAGACGGTCTACAACGACATCTTGGCCCTTCCGGAGATGAAGAGCATGGGGCAGCAGTCCGATGCCGACATCAAGGCCGCGGCGCGGGCGGGTGGCCCGCGGGGCAGGATGGCGTGGCTGGACAACTTCTTCGAGTTCCTGTCCGACTCGTTCCGCCCGATTCTCGGAGCCCTGCTCGGAGCATCGCTTTTCATCACATTCATGTCGTTGATGAGCACGCTCGGCATCATCGGCAACTGGGCTGATCCGCGCACCGAGCTGCCGCCGTCGTGGCAATTTGTCAACCTGATGTGGCAGACGGTCTTCGTGTTCCTGCCGCTGATGGTGGCCTATAACGCCTCGAAGAAGGTGGGCGCCGACCCCTGGGTCGGCTTCGCCGTGATGGCCATCGTGATGCTGCCCGGCTTTGCGACCATGCAGCAGATCGCCACGCCCCAGACGGTGTTCGGCAGCGATATCATGATCGTGCCGATTTTCGGTATCCCACTGACGATCTTCAACTACAGCTCCCAGGTGTTTCCACCGTTGCTCATGGCTGCTGTACTCGGGCCCCTGACCAAGCTGCTCAAGCGGATCATCCCCGAGAATGTCCAGTTGATCTTTGTGCCGTTCCTGGCGATGCTGATCATGCTCCCGCTGACGGCGTTCCTGATCGGCCCGATCGGCGTGTACGCCGGTGCCGGCGTGGCCAACATCCTGAAAATGGTCAATGATTTCTCGCCGCTGATCTTCGCCATTGTGATTCCGCTGGCCTATCCGTTCATGGTGCCGTTGGGCCTCCACTGGCCGATCAACGCCGTCATGCTGCTCAACATCCAGACCATCGGCTATGACTTCATCCAGGGACCGATGGGCGCCTGGAACTTCGCCTGCTTCGGCGCGACCGCGGGCGTGCTGTTCCTGTCGATCCGCGACAAGGACATCCAGATGCGCCAGACCTCGATCGGTGCGTTGGCCGCCGGCCTGCTCGGCGGGATCTCGGAACCCTCGCTCTATGGCATCCACCTGCGCTTCAAACGGATCTATCCACGGATGTTGGTGGGCTGTCTGATCGGCGGCCTGATCATCGGTTTCGGCGGTGGCCTCAAGACCCAGGCATTCGTCTTCACGTCGCTGCTGACCATCCCGGCGTTCGACAACATTCCGCTCTATCTGATTGCGATCGCCGCGTCGTTCTTCACCTCGATGCTGCTGGTGATCTTCACCGACTATCGCACCCCCGAGCAGCGCGCAGCCAAGGTCGCCGACCTTGAGGTCGAGGCCGAGGCCCCGGTCATCGTTGTTGTCGGCGACGCCGAGGCCAACCAGGCCAAGCAATGGCTCACTGCTCTGGGCGGCCGCGACAACGTCGAACAGGTCGATCTCGTGGCGGAGACTCGGCTCCGCGTGCTGGTCAAGGACTCGGCCGGGGTCGACACGGAGGCCCTCCGCCGCAGTGGATTGGCCGGCGCCATCGAGGTGGCTCCGGGGGTCTGGCACCTCGTCGCCGGGCTCACTGCCGATCAGTACGCCCAGGAGATCAAACGTAGGCTCGCGAACGCCTCGGCCTGAGCGAGCCGACGTTGCGGGGGCGGAGCGCGCCGGGCGCTAGGGTCGCTTCATGACCATCCTGCGCACCGCCTCTGCTGCTCTCGGGATCGCCACCCTCCTGGTCCTGTCCGCATGCGGCAAGGCCCCTGCCCCGACGCCCGAAGTGACGACCACCGCGGCGGGCCCGGCCGCGACCACCGCTCCCGCCAGTGCGTCGACCGCGACCTCACCGGTGACGACCGCGAGCCCGGATTCCGGGCCCACGCCGGGGAGCATCGTGACGCCCACCCCCGGCGTGGTTCGCTCCGCCGCGGACGCGGCCCAGGCACCGACACCAGAGCTGCGGGCATTCCTCGAGGCCCGGATCAACGAGCTCACCACCGACTGCACGGTCTATCCCCGGCCGGAGTTGATCCTTTCCGAGATGCGGGTCGATGACCTGATCACCGGCGATGTTCGTGAGTGCGGCGGAGGCGGTGCCGCGTTCCTCTGGGCCAAGGTGAACGGCGAGTGGAAGGTTGCGGCGATCGCCCAGGCCCCGCCCATGTGCAGCGAGCTGCGGGACGCCGGCATCACCACCACGATCCCCCCGAACTTCGTCGGGCACGAGTGCATGACCGATGCGGGGCAGATGATGGTCTTCGACCCGAATGGCTGATCGCGATGGGGCGCAAGCCCAACACGACTCCGGGAGCTGAAGCTACCTACGGGAGCCAAGGTTCCGATTCACCCGCGGGTAGCGTTGGTCAGCAACTGGGCCAGCGTGACGGCGGCCCGGCCCTCGAGTTGTTCCACCTGCAGGCGACACGAGAACCCATCGGCCAGCACGACCGCATCTGGCCCGGCAGCGCGGATCGCCGGCAGCAGGTCGTTCTCCGCAACAGCGACCGAGACCTCATAGTGGCCCTGCTCGACGCCGAAGTTGCCGGCCAGTCCGCAGCACCCGCCCACCGTCGTGACCTTCGCTCCTGACTGCTTCAACAACGCCGCATCGGCCGCCCAGCCCAGCACGGACGCGTGATGGCAGTGCGGCTGCGCCACGACGGTCACCCCCGACAGGTCCGGCGCGGTCCAGCCCTCGGTCTCCCCAAGCAGCTCCGCAAGCGTCTTCACCCCGGCAGCGACCTCGCGTACCCGCTCGTCACGCGGCAGCAATTCCGCCGCATCGCTCCGCCACACGGCGGTGCAGGAGGGCTCGACGCCGACGATGGGTACGCCCGCCTGAACGATCGGGTGCAACACATCCAGCGCCGCCTTCAGCTGGCGCCGGGCACCATCGCGCTGACCGGTCGAGATCCAGGTGAGCCCACAGCAGGCCTTTTCCTGGATGAACCGCGGCGCATAACCAGCCGCGACCAGGACCTCCATCAGCGGCTTGATGCCCGAGAACTCGAAACAGTCCGAGAACGAATCGAGCCAGATCGCCACGGGCTTGCCGGTGGTCACCACGGGCGTGGCCTTCTTCTTGTTCGACCCGGTCGCGAACCGCGGCAGGCTTCGCCGCACATCCACCCCGGCCGCCCGCTTCAGCACCGATCCGAGCACCGGGATCCGGAAGACCAGATTGAGCAGCGGCCCGACCCCGAGCCCGGAGATCAGCCGGCCCCAGCGTGGCAGCCAGCCCAGCGAATAATGGTTGATCGGGCGCAGCTTCCCCTTGTAATGCTCATGGGTCACGATCGACTTGTAGGCAGCCATGTCGATCCCCGTGGGGCAGTCCCGCGCGCAGCCCTTGCACGACAGGCACAGGTCGAGCGCCTCGGCGACTTCGGGGGAATTCCAGCCGGAGACCAGGTCACCGTTGACCATCTCCTGCAGCACCCGGGACCGGCCCCGGGTGGAGTCCTTCTCGTCGCCGGTTGCGCGATAGGACGGGCACATGACCTGACCGCTGGCGCCCTCGTCCGCAAGGCATTTGCCGACACCCGAGCATTGGTGCACGGCTTCCACAAACTCCGGATGGGTACGCCGCAGCGGCGCGCGTCGGATGGCCGGCACACGGAGGTCTGCCTCGACGGGCCGGGGATCGACGAGCACGCCGGGGTTGAGATGGTTCTCCGGATCGAAGAGGTCCTTGACGCGACCCATCAGGGCGATGGCGTCCGCCGAATACATCCGCGGCAGCAGGGCCGATCGGGCGCGACCGTCGCCGTGCTCACCCGACATCGATCCGCCATAGCCAGCGACCAGGTCGGCGGCTTCCTCGACGAAGCGCCGATAGGCCGCGGGCCCGTCGGGTCCGTCGAGGGGGAAGTCGATCCGGCAGTGCACGCAGCCGTCACCGAAGTGGCCATAGGGGAGACCGGTCACCCCGTGCTTGGTCATCAGCGCATCGAAGTCACGGAGATAGGCACCCAGCTTTTCGGGCGGAACGGCGGCGTCCTCCCAGCCGGCGTACGCGGGGCGCTCGAGGCTGACCCCGGCCAGGCCCGCGCCGTCGGCACGGATCTTCCAGAGCGCGCTCACCTCGGCCGGATCGGTGACGATCCAGCCGCCGATGTGGGCGGTCTCGCCCAGCAGCGCCCGGGCGCGCTCGCTGAGGCGTACCTCATCGTCGTCGACCAACTCGACGAACACCCAGCCGTCGCCCTCCGGCAGCCGGGGCACAGCAGCCTCACCCAGCTTGCGCGCGACCACATCGACGATGCGGCGGTCGAGGCCCTCCGCGGCGGTGGGGGAATGGCGCAGGATGGCGGGAGAGTCGTCGGCGGCGTCGGCCATGGTGGCATAGCCGAGCGCGATCATCGTCTTGAACGGGGCGTCCGCGACGAGTCGCACGGTCGCTTCGAGGATGACGGCGAGGGTCCCCTCGGTGCCGGCGAGGAACTTCGCTACGTCGAAGCCGTTCTCCGGCAGCAGGTGTTCGAGCGAATAGCCCGAGACCTGGCGACCGAACTGGCCGA
The DNA here is from genome assembly GCA_964515145.1 of uncultured Enemella sp. Lineage (GTDB taxonomy): Bacteria > Actinomycetota > Actinomycetes > Propionibacteriales > Propionibacteriaceae > Enemella. The sequence goes on along the minus strand of CAZEVN010000005.1, from coordinate 61,413 downwards.
ATTCGGTGCGGATCAGCGCCAGGTTCTCCCCGACGAGCTTTTCCAGGGCAACCAACGTGGGCGATTCGGTCCGTTCTCCGGTGGTGACCCGAAGACGTTCACCATTGCCGAGCAGCACATCCAGAGAGACGACATTGTCGGCGCTGCGGCCATAGCCGAGCGCGCGAGGGCCGCAGGCGTTGTTGCCGATCATCCCGCCGATCGTGCAGCGGTTGCTCGTCGACGGGTCCGGGCCGAACCGCAGGCCATGCGGTTGCGCGACCTTCTGCAGCTCCGACTGGACCACGCCCGGCTCGACCCGAGCCGTGCGCGCCGTCGGGTCGATGTCGAGCACGCGGTGGAGATGTCGCCGCAGGTCCACGATCAGGCCCGGGCCCACGGCGTTTCCCGCGCACGACGTGCCGGCTCCGCGGCTCGTGACCGGCGTACCCTTTTCGAACGCCGACCGCACGACTTTTTCGAGCTCGGTCACCGACTCCGGGAACGCGACCGCTTCCGGGACCACCCGATAAAGGCTGGCATCCGTCGAATAGAGCGCGCGCGTGAGAGTCGAGGAATCGAGCTGGGCAGTCATGCGCTCATCCTGCCAGCAGAACCGGAATCAACCGGCGAGCGTCAGTCTGCGGCCAGCACAGCATCGAATGCGCGACCCAGGGCCCGGAAGTCCTCGGGGTCGACCGCGGCCACGAACGCCCTGCGCACGGATTCCACATGGCTGGGGGCAGCCGACTTGAGCAGTTCGAAACCCTCATCCGTGAGTCGGGCCCACACTCCACGACGATCACTCGGACAGGCCTCGCGCTCGACCAGCCCGGCCTTCTCCATGCGGGCAACAGTGTGGGTCAGTCGTGATCGCGACTGGTGCACCGCGTCGGCAAGCTCGGACATGCGCAGCTTCCGGTTCTCCGACTCCTCGAGACACACGAGGATCTCGTATTCGGCCAGATCGATCCCGAACGGACGCAGATCAGCATCGAGGCGCTCGTTGATCCGCGCGACCCCCAACAGATAGGTCCGCCAGATCCTCTGCTGCTCCTGGTTCAGCCAGCGCGCCTGTACTCGTTCCGACATGTCACAAGTATACCAATAAGTTGATGGTTCAACTGTGTGATCGTTATTGCCATCCGGAATCAGTGCCGTTGGATCCGTGTGATCGCGTTACGTGTGGGTAGGATCACAGGCCAGGCAACAGAGTGGTAGCCAGGTTATGGAGGGCACGATGGTGGAATACGCCGGCGCAATCGATGAGAAGACCAAGCAGCAACTGGCAGACCGATATCGCAACGTCGCAGAGATGTTGGTCAAGCGCGCCGACGTGGATCCCGAAAAGCTTGCCTTCCAATATCCCGATGCCAAGGAGAATTGGCGACCGCTGACCTGGCAGCAGACCAAGGAGTACGCGTTCGATCTCGCGGGTGCCCTCCTGTCGGTCGGGCTGCAGTCGGAGGACCGGGTGGCGGTCGCTGCCACGACCCGCATCGAATGGATCCTGTCCGACCTGGCGATCATGTGCGCAGGCGGTGCCACCACCACCATCTATCCGACCACGCAGTCGGATGACGTGAGCTATATCCTCGACGATTCCGGGTCGCGCGTCGCCATCGTCGAGGACCCCGCCCAGCTGGCCAAACTGCAGGAACACCCCGAGGTGTTCGAGCGGTTGCTGGCCGTGGTGTTGATCGATGGTGAATCCGACCATGAGCGCGTGCACAGCTGGGCCGAATTCCGGGAGCAGGGCAAGGCCTATCGTGCCCAGAACCCCGATGCGGTCGACCGGGCGATCGCCGCGACCGGTCCGGAACAACTCTCGACGCTGATCTATACGTCCGGCACGACAGGGCGTCCGAAGGGGGTCCGGCTCACCCACGACGCGTGGACCTATCAGGGCCGGGCTGTCGAACTGATCGAGCTCGCCACGCCGGATGACGTGCACTATCTGTGGCTCCCGCTGTCCCACGTGTTCGGCAAGTGCCTGTTGTCGATCCAGCTCCAGATCGGCTTCAGCACGGCGGTCGATGGCCGCATCGACAAGATCGTCGACGGCCTGGGCGCGATCAAGCCGACCTTCATGGCCGGTGCGCCTCGCATTTTCGAGAAGGTCCGCGCCAAGGTCATGGTCGGCAACCAGACCGGCCTCAAGAGCAAGATCGCCCGCTGGGCTTTCAGCGTCGGCAAGAAGTCGATCCCGTTCCGGCTCGAGGGCAAGCCGATGCCGCCAGCTCTGGCGGCTCAGTATGCGATTGCCCACAAGCTCGTGTTCAGCAAGCTCCAGGCCCGTCTCGGCGGCAACCTGCGCTTCATGGTCTCGGGCTCGGCCAAGCTGTCGCGGCAGGTGCAGGAGTGGTTCTATGCCGCCGGTCTGCTGATCGTCGAGGGCTACGGCATGACCGAGACCTCTGCCGTGATCTGTGTCAACGACCCGGCGAATCCCCGTCTCGGCACGGTCGGCCCGCCCCTTGCCGGCAGCGAGTTCCGGATCGCCTCCGACGGTGAGCTCCTCGTCCGCGGTCCGGGCGTGACCACTGGCTATCACAACCAGCCCGAGGTCACGGCCGAGACCATCCAGGACGGCTGGCTCCACACCGGTGATGTCGGCGAGCTCGACAGCGACGGCTATCTCAAGATCACCGACCGCAAGAAGGACCTCATCAAGACCTCGGGCGGCAAATATGTGGCCCCGCAGAAGGTCGAGGGCACGATCGTCGCCAACTGCCCCTATGTGTCCCAGGTGGTCGTGCATGGCGATGACCGCAAATACATCACCGCTCTGCTCGTCCTCGATCCCGACGCGATCCAGGGCTGGTCGGAGCATCACGGTGCAGGGTCCCTCAAGGGCACCGACTATGCCCACCTGACCCAGCATCCCGAGGTGACCGAGATGTTGCAGCGTTATGTGGACAGCGCCAACGAGCGACTGGAGCGGTGGGAGACGGTCAAGCGCTTCCGCGTGCTCGACCACGAGCTCACGGTGGATGACGGTGCCGTCACCCCGAGCCTCAAGATCCGCCGAGCGGCGGTCGAGAAGCAGTACGCCGAGCTGCTCGATTCGATGTATGACTCGGAGGACTGAACTCCCTGTGGCCCACCTCTTCGATTGCCAAACGCGATGGGGCGACATGGACGCCTATCTCCATCTCAACAACGGCGTCTATGTCGACTACCTCCAGGAAGCCCGCGTCGACTTCCTCCATTCAGGTGACTTCGCCTACATGCTCGGTGACGAACCGCAGGCAGGTGTGGAGGGTCCCAACACCCAGGCCATCCTGGTCACCGGGCATCGGGTCGAATATCTGAAACCCGCCGAACACGGTCATCCGCTCCAAGTCAGGCTCGTCGTCGACCAGATCGGTGCGGCCCGGTTCACGCTGGCTTACGACATCGTCAGCGACGATCGTGTCGTCGCTCGCGCCCGCACCGTCCTGTGCCCGTTCGATCTCGAAACCGACTCCATCCGGCGGCTGACCGACGAGGAGAGGGCCTGGTTCGCCGAGCACGCCGAGCCGGTCGAACCGTTGCCGTCCGGTGCGAAGGTGCGGTTGGGGGATCAGCCGGCGCATGAGTACGCCTTCCGCGTGCGGTGGTCAGACCTCGACTCCTATCGCCACGCCAACAATGTGAAGTACTACGACTATGTGCAGGAAGCCCGCATCGACCTCATGCGCGACCTCCTCGAACACCGGCCGGCCCAGTCGGAGCGACCGGGGCAGTGGATCGTCGTGCGGCAGGACATGGACTATGCCGTCCAGATGGACTTCCGGCCCGAGCCCTATGTCGTGCGGACCGCGGTCCAGGAAATCGGCCAGTCGTCACTGACGCTCGCGGCCGAGATCATGGACCCGACCACCGGTGTGGTTCACGCGTCCTCGCGGACCGTGCTGGTGCACACCGCGGTCACCGGCCCCGAAGCCATCCCGGCCTGGATCCGGGAGGCGCTGACTCCGCTCAGGCTCCCGGTTCCAGTCGCCTGAGCTCACACAGCGAGCCAGGCCGCCTCGTCGGTGGCGATCACTCCGGTGGCAGCATCGCCGGAGTGCACCAGCACGCGAGCATCCGCAGGGATGGTCACCGGCTCGGTCCCGAAGTTCACGATGCACCGGAACCCGGGCTCGCGGGTGAACGACAGCACCTCGTCGGGGGAGTCGTCCCAGGTGAGCGTGCCTGCGCCCAGAGCCGGATTGCGCCGCCGTTCGGCGAGGGCCTCGCGATAGAGCTCGAGGTGGCTCCCGCGTACGCCGTCCTGCGCGGCCACGGAACGCTCCGCCCAGTGCGCCGGCATCGGCAGCCAGGGCTCCCCGCCCGGGCCGAATCCGAAGGGTGGTGCGGTGCCCGACCACGGGATGGGTACGCGACAGCCGTCGCGTCCGCGGACCGTATGACCCGAACGCTCCCAGGTCGGATCCTGCAACGCCTCGACGGGCAGGTCGTCGACCTCGTCCAGGCCGAGTTCGTCGCCCTGATAGACATACGCCCCACCGGGCAGGGCCAGCTCGAGCAGCGCCGCTGCCCGGGCCCGTCGGCGCCCCAGCGTCAGATCGGTCGGCATGGCGTGAAGGGTGTTCTCGTCCGGGCTCGGCGTGGTCAGGCCCTCCGGCCCGTACGCCGACCCCGTCACCGGCTTGCCGAAGCGCGTGGCGACGCGGACGTTGTCGTGGTTGCTCAGCACCCAGGTGCAGGGCGCCGCGACGGCCTCATGGCTCAACAGGCTGAGGTTGATTACATTTCGCTGCGATGAGGCCGTCCACTCGCAGAGCAGGGCATCGAAGTTGAAGGTGGTGTGGAGCCGACCTGCTTCGACATAATCCGCCACGCGATCGGCCGGCAGATAGGCCTCCGACACGAAGACCCGCGCGCCACGCGCAGAGTCGGCGTACTCATCGGCAATCCGGCGCCACCGACGATGGATCTCGGCCACCTCGGGCCGATCCCACACGGGATTACCCACATGCTTGTCGAGGCTGGTCGTCCCGGGATCGGCATCGGGCAGATCAGGGTGTTTCACCATCGAGTCGGCGACATCGATGCGGAATCCGTCGATCCCGCGGTCGAACCAGAACCTCAGGATCGAGTCGAACTCGTCGGCGACCTTCGGGTTGTTCCAGTTCCAGTCGGGCTGGCGGACGTCGAAGAGATGGAGATACCACTGCTCGGGGCGACCATCAGCGCCGATCACGCGCTCCCAGGCCGACCCGCCGAACATCGCCTGCCAGTCGTTGGGCGGGAGGTCGCCCACCGGGCCACGGCCATCGCGGAACCAGAACAGGTCGCGCTCGGGGGAGCCGGGACCGGCCGCGAGCGCCGCGCGGAACCAGGGATGGTCGTCGGAGCAGTGGTTGGGGACGAGATCGATCAGCACGCGCAGGCCCAGTTCATGGGCGCGGGCGACGAACCTGTCGGCATCGGCGAGCGTGCCGAAGTCGGGATGGATATCCCGATAGTCGGCGACGTCATAGCCGCCATCGGCGAGGGGCGAGGGATACCACGGCGAGACCCAGATCGCGTCGACCCCGAGGCCGGCCAGATGGGGCAACCGGTCGGTCATGCCCGCGACATCACCGGTGCCGTCACCGTCGGCATCGGCGAACGACCTCGGATAGATCTGATAGACGACGGCGTCGCGCCACCAGTCCGGGCTCGGCTGCGGGGCCGTCACAGCAGGCCCTCACGCGGTTCGGGGGTGTCGAGGGCGTTCACCATGGCATCGGCCGCCCGCTCGAAGTATTCCCACATCTCATCGTGGAACTCTGCCGGGAGCTCGAGCTCATCCAGCGCCACCTTCATATAACGCAACCAGGTGTCGCGCTCCTTGGTCGAGATATGGAACGGGGCATGACGCATGCGCAGCCGGGGGTGGCCACGCTGCTCCGAATAGGTCCCCGGGCCGCCCCAGTATTGCTCCAAGAAGAGGCGCAGGCGTTCTTCGGCGGGCCCGAGATCCTCCTCCGGATACATCTCCCGGAACTCGGCATCGGCACCGACCTGCTCATAGAAGCGCTTGGTCAGGCGGATGAACGTCTGCTCGCCACCGACGGCGGCGTAGAAATTGTCTGCTGAAGTGGGCGTCGTCACCCGGCCCATTGTGCCAGTAGCCCCGGATTCCCCCGGATTCCCCCGCGTACGCCGAGTCAGCGGAACTTGCTGCGGATCAGTTCGCGGACTTCCTGGGCATCGGTGCAGGCCAGGGCCCGGTCGGCCAGCGTGGTGAGCTCGGCGAGGGAGGAGGTGCGCAGTCGGGCCTTGACCATGGGGACGGCAGGGGCGCTGGGGGTGAGTTCGCGTACGCCCAACCCCACGAACAACGCGGCGACGTCCGGATCGGTGTTGGCGTCGCCGCAGACGGCCACGAGCGTCTCCTGGCGAGACTCATCGGCAACGAGGCGGATGAGTCGGAGCACGGCCGGGTCGAGCGGATCGGCGAGGACGTGCAGGGCTGCGTTGCCGCGCTCGGCCGCGGTTGTGTATTGCGTCAGGTCATTGGTGCCGATGCTCACGAAGTCGAGCTTCTGGGTCATCAACCGGGCCCGGAGGGCGGCTGCCGGAACCTCCACCATGATCCCGACCTGGAGGCTGTCGGGCCTGCCGACCCGGGCGACGACGTCCTCGAGCAGGCCCAGGGCCCAGTCGAGTTCTTCGACCGTGGTGACCATGGGGAACATGAGGCTCAGGGGAGTGAATCGCGCGGCCCGGCAGACAGCTTCGACCTGGTCGATGAGCAGTTCGGGTCGGTTGCGGAACACCCGCAGGCCGCGTACCCCCAGGAACGGGTTCTCCTCCTGATCCAGCGGCAGGAAAGGCACGGTCTTGTCGCCGCCGATATCCCAGGTGCGGACGATCATGCGCTTGTTGCCCAGCGTGCGGCCCAGCCGCAGGAAGGCCTGCTCCTGCTCCTCGACCGTCGGCGGGTGGGGCGATCCACCGAACAGGATCTCGGTGCGGATCACCCAGCCGTCCGCGCCCTTGGCGACCATGTCGCCGGCGTCGGCCTCGGCGAGCACGTTGGCATAGATCTCGATGAGCGTGCCGTCGGAGGTGTACGCCGGCTCGTGCGCATGGGCCTGGGCCTCGGCCTGCAGTTCCTCGAGGGCGGCGAGCGTACGCTCGAACTCGGCCAGCTCGTCCGCCTCCGGGTTCACCGCGATGCGGCGCTCGCCCCGGGCGATGAAGGCGATGATGTCGTCCTCTTCGACCCCGGAAACGTCCGCGCCGGCAGCCGCGAAGATGGGGATGCCGCGGGAGCGGGCGATGATCACGCCGTGCCCCGTCGGCCCGCCGCCGATGGTCACGATGCCGAGGACGACCTTGGGATCAAGGGTGACCGCCATGCCGGGATCAAGCACCGGGACGACGAGTACGCCGGGCTCGGTGGTCTCGAACTCGGTCGGAGTGCCGGTGAGCAGCGCCAGGATGCGGTGCTCCACGGAGTCGGCGAGCTCAAGCTGGCCGGGGGCGTCGGGCAGGCCCTGCAGCCACGGGCGGTGGCGTTCGACCGCCTGGGTCCAGGACGTGGTGGCGGGCTCGCCGCTGTCGACGAGTTCGAAGGCGGCGTCGGTGATCCGCCTGTCATGGAGGAGTTCGCGCTGGGCACCGAAGATCGCGGCGTTGGCTCGCACGGGCTGGGCCGCCAGCTTGCGGAGCTGCTTGTCGGCCTTGGCGAGCACTTTGTCGAGGCGCCGGCGTTCCTTGGCCCGGTCGCCGGGCTCATAGGCGTTCAGGTGGAGGTCGGGCTTGGCGATGATGGCCGGGCCGATCGCGACTCCCAGCCCCGATCCCTGTGACGACGTGCGTGCTTTGGCGTGCATGCGAACCCTTCTCTCGGCGACGCTGCCAGGCCCCATGCTAGGCGGCCTCGTGCCAGAGCTCCCTGGCCCGATCGTCTAGGTTCGGGTTATGACGCTGTCGGACACTGATCGCCGCCACCTCACCCGGGCCGTGGAACTCGCCGAACAGGCCCTGGCCTCAGGGGACGAGCCCTTCGGTTCGGTGCTGGTGTCACCGGACGGGGAGGTCCTGTTCGAGGACCACAACCACGTCGCGGATGGGGATCACACGCAGCATCCCGAGTTCGCGATCGCTCGGTGGGCGGCTCAGCATCTTGATCCGGCGACGCGGGCGGAGTGTGTTGTCTATACCTCCGGGGAGCACTGCCCGATGTGTGCCGCCGCACACGGCTGGGTCGGGCTGGGGCGCATCGTCTATGCGTCCTCCTCGGCACAACTCAGCGTGTGGCTGACTGAACTGGGGTTGCCACCTGCTCCTGTCGCGGCGCTGCGGATCACCACCGTGGTGCCGGATGCGGTGGTCGACGGCCCGGATCCGGTCCTGGCCGAACGCGTCCGGGGACTGCACGTTCGGCGTACGCGCGGCTGAGCGCGGTCCTGCTGGGAAGCGTCGGCGGTCGCCCCCGCGTCGGGAAGTCGGCCTGCTTCAGCGCGGGAGGTGGCGTACGCGTTGGGACGTGCGAGCCGTCAGCGCTTCCGCTATGGAAGCAACTGCATAGGATGCCCACCCCACCTCTGTGTGTGGGCTCCGGCAGGGTCGTGGCGTGTCCGCGCCGACGAGCCCGAACTCAGAGGTCGCGGAAGGTCGTCCGACCGGCCCAGAGTGTCAGGCGGACGGGGTCGGGCAGGTCGCGCCCGTGATAGGGGTTGTTGCGCGACTTCGACAGTGACGCGGCCCGATCGACCTCGCGTCGACGCTCCGGATCGACAAGCACCAGATTGGCCGGCTCGCCGATCTCCAGCGGCCGCCCCTGATTGCTCAAGCCTGCGATTCGGGCAGGGGCGTACGCCATCCGGTCAGCCACGCCGGCCCAGTCGAGCCGACCCTCGGCCACCATCGTGTCCATCACGACGGCGAGGGAGGCCTCGAGCCCCAGCATCCCGAACGCCGCATCCGAGAACGCATGATCCTTGTCGTGGGCCGCATGGGGCGCGTGGTCGGTGCCGACACACTCGATGGTGCCATCCGCCAGAGCCTCGCGCAGAGCCTCGACATGCTCGTCCGGCCGCAGCGGGGGATTGACCTTGAAGGTCGGGTCATAGCCCTCGACCGCCGACGTCGTCAGCAGCAGGTGGTGGGGCGTCACCTCGGCGGTGACCTTGATCCCGCGCGCCTTGGCCCAACGGATGACGTCGACCGACTCGGCCGTGGACACGTGACAGACGTGATAGCGCGACCCGGTCATCTCGGCGAGCTGCACGTCCCGAGCCACGATCACCGATTCGGCAACCGCGGGCCAGCCTCCCAGCCCCAGCCGACCCGAGATCTCACCCTCGTGGCAGCACGCGCCGGCCCCGGCCAGTCGCGGGTCCTGGGCATGCTGGGCGATCACCCCATCAAAGGCCCGCACATATTCCAGCGCCCGCCGCATCACCAGCGAGTCGTGCACACACTTGCCGTCGTCGGAGAACAGGCGTACGCCCGCCCTGGCCATCAGGCCCAGCTCGGCCAGTTCTTCCCCGGCCAGGCCCTTGGTCACGGCACCCACGGGATGCACCGCCGCAGAAGCGGTCTCCGCCGCGAGGGCCTTCATGTGTTCGACCGCCTCGGCGGTGTCAGTCACGGGGTTGACGTTGGCCATGGCCAGCACGGCCGTATATCCACCACGCGCTGCCGCCCGCGTACCGGATTCGATCGTCTCCGCATCCTCCCGCCCCGGCTCGCGCAGGTGGCAGTGGGTGTCGACCAGCCCGGGCAGGGCAATGAGGCCGTCGGCGTCGATGCGCTCGACATCGGAGCCCGCCGAGGCCGGGTCGACGAACACACCGTCGCGGATGAGCAGGTCACCCGCGTCACCGCCGATCAGTCGGGCTCCGGTGATCAGCAGTTCGGTCATGCGTTGGTCTCCTTGTCATCCGCTCCACCCAGCACGTGATAGAGCACGCTCATGCGCACCGCGACGCCCGCCGCGACCTGGTCGAGGATTCGGGAGGCACCCGCGTCGACCGCATCGGCCGCCATTTCGAGGCCGCGATTGACGGGACCGGGGTGCAGGATCGCCGTCTCCGGCCGGAGCTTGGCCAGCCGATCGGTCGTCAGGCCATAGCCGATGGTGTATTCGCGGGGCGTCGGAAAATAGCCGCCGCTCATCCGCTCGCGCTGCACGCGCAGCATCATCGCGACATCCACCTCGCCCAGCACTGCGTCGAAATTGGTCGATATCTCGGCCGGCCACGTGTTCACCCCCGAGGGCAGCAGCGTCGGGGGAGCGACGAGGACGACCTTCGCGCCGAGCGTACGCAGCAACAGCACATTGCTCCGCACCACCCGGGAATGGGTCAGGTCGCCCGTGATCGCCACGGTCTTGCCGGACCAGTCATCGTCGAACCCGCCGGGCAGGGACCGAAAATGGCGCCGCATCGACAGGGCGTCGAGCAGGGCCTGCGTCGGATGCTCATGGGTGCCATCACCGGCATTGACCACCGACCCCCGGATCCAACCGGCCGCCTGGGCGGGTGCGCCGGACGCGGAATGACGGATGACCATGCCGTCGACACCCATCGCGTCGATCACCTGCACGGTGTCGCGCAACGACTCGCCCTTCGACACCGACGACCCCTTGGCCGACACGTTGATGACGTCGGCCGACAACCACTTGCCGGCGATCTCGAACGACGATCGCGTACGCGTGGAGTCCTCGAAGAACAGGTTGACCACCGTGCGACCGCGGAGGGTCGGCAGTTTCTTGATCGGGCGCCGCTGGACGTCGGCCATTTCTTCGGCCAGGTCGAGGATCGAATCGATTTCGGCGCGCGACAGATCCGCCGCCGACAGGAGATGCTTCATCGGGCCTTCCGTTCGGGCTGCTGGGGCCGGCTGATGGTGACTTCACTGCGACCGTCGATTTCCTCGAGTCGGACGCTGACCCGCTCGGACGAGGCCGTCGGCAGGTTCTTGCCGACGTGGTCGGCGCGGATCGGGAGCTGGCGGTGGCCACGGTCGACGAGGACGGCCAGGCGCACTGCATCGGGGCGACCGATGTCTTTCAGCGCGTCCAGCGCAGCCGATACAGAGCGTCCCGACATGAGCACGTCATCGACAAGGACGACGGTGGCACGGTCGATCGGAATCGGCAGGTGCGTGGGGCCCACCGATCGTGTCGGGTGTCGACGCAGGTCATCGCGGAACATCGTGATATCGAGCTGCCCGACCGGCGTGGTGCCATCGGGTTGTTCGGACGCGCGGTCGACGGCGAGGGCAAGTCTTTTCGCCAGTGGTACGCCCCGCGTCGGGATTCCCAGCAACAGCAGGTGCTCGACGCCGTGGTTGGCTTCGACGATCTCGTGGGCCATGCGGGTGATGGCGCGACTGATCTCCCCGGCATCGAGGACGCGGCGCGGCTCGGTGTGGTGGTCGGTCATTGCGTCTCCTCGGTCGCTGAGCACCCACACGCAGGTTCTCACCGGGGTGCCGACACCAGTCTTCTGCACTACGGTAGGCCTCATGAGCGATCTCACCCGCATGCTAGCCCCACTGACCGGTGGCCAGTTTCCTGGTTGGCCGGCGTCCGAAGCTCCGACGGTGGTGCAAACGCTCGTGGTGCTGATCGGGGTTCCGCTCATCATCACCGCGGTTGTTCTCACCCTCACCCTGGCCGGGAGCCTCGCACGCCGAGGTCGGGGAGTGGCGGTCGAGGTGGGCGAGCCGCTCTGGCTGGGCCAGACCGCATCCCCGCGGGCCGTCAGGGCCGACACGGGTCGTGCGGCGCTGACCGCCGGCCCCGACGAGACCGATACGACGACCGGAGGCGCAAGTGTCCGCTGGTGAGAACCTGACCCCGAACCAGACCGAGGAACTCAAGCGTGCCGTTCGGTTGGCCGAGGAGGATTCCGGTCTGGGCTTCTCCCTCTATCTGGGTGCCGCCGAGGGCGACCCGCGGGCGTACGCCGAGAAGCTGCATGCCTCGCTCGAGGACTCCGCACGGGCGGTGCTCTTGCTGTGTGACCCCGACGCCCGCGCCCTGGAGATCGTGACCGGCGCGGTCGCACGGCGTACTCTCACCGATGGTGAGTGCCGCCTCGCCGCGCTCAGCATCCAGTCGAGCATCCGGAACGGCGACCTGGTCGGTGGACTGTCGTCCGGCCTGATCCAGCTCAGCCGCTATGGGCGCGCCCCGCGCACCCTGCATGTCGGCACGATCGACGACTGATTTCCCGCCTGACCGGCCCGTCCCCATTCGGGGCGGGCCGGTTTTGCGTTTCAGTCGGCGTTCCGCGAGTGGTATGCCCCAGCCCACGCGTCGGTGTTGATCCGCGACACCTCGCAGGCGATGTCCGGCACCGCCGCCTCGATCAGCTCGGCCAGCACCGGCAACCACGGCCACTCGGCCGCCCAGTGGGCCACATCGACCAACACGGGCGCATCGGCCCAGACGATCGCCTCGGTCGCCGGGTGATGGCGCAGGTCCGAGGTGACATAGGCGTCCACGCCTGCCCCTCGGGCCGCATCCAGATGCGAGTCGCCGGCACCGGCGAGGACGGCGACCCGGCGTACCACCCGATCAGCAGCCCCGGCCAGCCGCACCCCGGTCACGGTCGGAGGGAGGGCGTCGGCGACCTGTTGGGCGAAGTCCGATGCCGACATGGGTTCGGCCAGGATGCCGACGCGCCCGATGCCGTGAGCGGTGTCCGTCGGGGCCAGTTCGACGACATGGAAGGCGGGCTGCTCATAGGGGTGGGCCGCCAGCATCGCGGTGACCACCGCGTCGCGACGGCCGCGGGGAAGCACCATCTCGATGCGGTCCTCGGAGACTTCCTCGACCTCGCCCGTCGACCCCACGAAGGGCTGAGCGCCCTCGAGGGGCCGGAACGAGCCGGTCCCGGTCACTCGGAAGTGGCAGCGGTCATAGGCGCCGATCCGCCCGGCACCCGCCTCGGCCATTGCGGCCACAACCGCGTCCGTGTGGTCGGTCGGCGCGAAACAGATGATCTGGTCGAGCCGCTCGCGGGGCCGGGGATCGAGCTGCGTGAGCTCACCGAGGCCCAGCGCGTCGGCCAGGGCCACGCAGACGCCATCGGGGGCAATGTCGGCATTGGTGTGGGCGGCATAACACGCGATCCGGTGTTGGATCATCTCCAGGAGCATCCGTCCCTTGGGGTGCGCACCGTCGACGCCGTGGATGCCGCGCAGCAGCAGCGGGTGGTGGGCGACGATCAGCTTGGCTCCGCTCTCGATCGCCTGGGCCACCACCTCGGGGGTGATGTCCACCGTGAGCAGGACGCGGGAGACCGGCCAGTCGGCGTCACCGCAGACCAGGCCGACCTTGTCCCACGATTCGGCCGAGCGCGGGGGATAGTGCGCCTCCACGATGCGGACGACGTCGCCAACGGTCGTGCTCATACGGTGGTCCTCATTTCGTGGCCGCCGGCAGGGGTCCGTTGGCCGCGCGTACGCGGAGGGCACGCAGCGCATCATCACGGCACTCGCCGATGATCCGCCGGGTCGAGTCGGGCAGTTTCGTCGCGGCCAGCCACTCGTCCAGCAGCCCGACGAACTCGGCGTCCGCCACCTCCGCGGGGAACAGGAATCGCATCGCGGTCTGGGCGAGATGGACGCCGTGGTCCTTCCAGACGCCCTGACCCGCGGCGATCTCCTCCACGAGCCGGAAATAACGGGCGGCGAACGGGGCCAGCACCTCCTCCTGACCGGGTTGGGCGAAATAGACACAGATCTGGCGGTGGGTCTCGTTGGGGATCCCCGGTTCGGCGGTGGCGCGCTGCCACGCGGCTTCCTTGGCCTCGGGGGTGGGCAGCGCAGCTCGTGCTGCGGCCGCCCACTCGCTGCCGGAGATGGTGTTGTCGCGTGCGAGCTCGGCGGCGATGCCGGCATCGTCGATCGCGCCGATCCGCGCGAGCTGGGTGACCAGATGCCAGCGCAGATCGGCATCCATCGTGAGCCCGGCCGGCACCTCCTGGCCTTCGAGCCAGCCCTGCAGCAACACAGCACCCGCTTCGCTGTCGACGGCCCGGGCCAGCGCCCGGGCGAACGCGAGCTGATGGTCGGACCCCGGCTCGGCGTCGCGGACGAGCAGGGCGAGGCCTGCGGTCAGCTCGGACTGATAGGCGGCGCGATGCTCGGGGGCCAGGAACAGGCTGGTGGCCACCTGGGCCTGGCCCAGCACGCGGCTCACCGCGGTCTGGTCGGTCTCGCCGGCCACCCCGGCCAGGACCATCGCGAGATAGTCGGCCACGGGGAGCTCGGCATCCCGGCCCATGTCCCAGGCCGAACCCCACAGCAGAGCCCGGGTCAGCTCGTCGTCGACCTTGTCGATGTGCTCGACCATCGTGCGCACGGAACGTTCGTCCAGGCGCACCTTCGCGAAGGTCAGGTCATCGTCGTTCAACAGGATCAGGTCGGGCACCGGTTGGCCGATGAGCTCCGGGACCGGCGTACGCTCGCCCGCGATTTCGGTCTCCACCCGGAAAATCCGCTCCAGGCGGTCGCCAGTCACCCGGTAACAGCCGATGGCCAGCCGGTGTGCCCGGAGCGTCGGCTGATCAGCCGCAGCACTCTGCACGATCGCGAACGAGGTGATGGTGTCGTCGGTGACCTCGAACTCCGGCCGCAGCGTGTTGACGCCCGAGGTCTCCAGCCACTCGGCCGCCCAACCGGACAGGTCGCGACCCGAGGCGTCGGTCAGGGCCCGCAGCAGGTCCGGGAGCTCCGTATTGCCCCACGCATGCTCATCGAAATAGGCCCGGGCACCCGACAGGAACGCGTCCTGCCCGACGAACGCCACCAGCTGCCGCAGCGCCGACGCACCCTTGGCATAGGTGATGCCGTCGAAGTTGAGCTCCACCGCCTCCAGATCGACCATGTCGGCCGCGATGGGATGGGTGGAGGGCAACTGGTCGGCCCGGTATGCCCACGTCTTGCGGGCATTGCAGAACGAGGCCCAGGCGTGTCGGGGATCATCGCCGATCCGGGACTGCGCATAGTGGGAGGCCCACTCGGCGAAGGACTCCTTGAGCCACAGGTCGTCCCACCAGCGCATCGTCACGAGATCGCCGAACCACATGTGGGCGAGCTCGTGGAGGATGGTGTTGTCGCGGTTGTCATATTGGGCGGCCGTCGCGCGGGACCGGAAGATCAGGTCATCACGGAACGTGACCAGCCCCGCGTTCTCCATCGCGCCGGCGTTGTATTCCGGGACGAAGGCCTGGTCATACGAATCGAACGGGAACGGCGTCCCGAACGCCTCCTCGAAGACCTCGAAACCGCCCTGCGTGGTGGCCATGATGCGGTCGACATCGAGGTGACCGGCGAGGGAGGCACGGCACATCAGGGCGGCCGGCACGGTTCCGGTGGCCGTGCGGATCGTGCCCTCGACCCGGTGATAGTCACCTGCGACCACCGCGGTCAGATAGGTCGGCAGCACCTTGGTGGCGGGAAAATCCCAGCGGGAGAAGGTGTCGTCCAGTGCGGTCGTATTTGGGTCCGTGGAGTTGCTGGCCACCAGCCATTGGGTCGGGGCGATGACCGAGATCGTGAAGGGGGCTTTCAGGTCGGGCTGCTCGAAGTTCGCGAACACGCGGCGGGCATCGGCCGGCTCGAACTGGGTATAGAGATAGGTCCGCCCATCGGCCGGATCCACGAACCGGTGCAGGCCCTGGCCACTGCGGCTGTAGCGATGCACGGCGGTGATCGTCAGCACATGCTCGCCGTCGCGCAACTCGATCGGCAGCCGGTTGCCGTTGAAATTGGCCGTGTTGAGCGGCTCCCCGTCGAGAGTCGCATGGGTGATCCGGTCGGCGATCACATCGACATAGGTGACCCCGGCCTTTGACTCGAAGGTGATCTCCGAGGTGGTCGAGAAGGTGGCCTCGGGGTCGGCCAGGGGATGGCCGTCCGCATCACGCCCGCTCAGGTCGATGACCAACCGGTAGGCACCAGTGGTGATCAGTTCTGCACGGCTCGCGGTCTCGGCACGAGTGATGTTCGCTGGATACACGGAATCGTCCTGCTTTCGCATGTCGACGGGCGCGGATGCGCAGGCCAGCGTATCGGCCCAGGATGATGGCGGCGAACCGGCTGGTTATGCTGGCGACATGACTCCGACGAATCCGATCAAGGTCGATTTCTGGTTCGACCCCCTCTGCCCCTGGGCCTGGATGACCTCCCGCTGGATCAAGGAGGTCGAGAAGGTTCGGGACATCGATCTCACCTTCCATGTGATGAGCCTGTCGGTCCTCAACGAGGGGCGCGACGTCGACCCGGACTATCGAATCAGGATGGATCGCGGCTGGGCCGCCGTCCGCGTTGCCCTGGCTGTCGACGAGCAGCACGGCAAGGCCAAGCTCGACGAGTTCTATACGGCCATCGGAACCCGCGTGCATCCGGGTGGCGAGGATAGTGGTGACCCCGAGACCATTGCGGCGGCGCTCGTCGATGCGGGCCTGCCAGCCGATCTCATCAACGCCGGCGACACCGATGCCAACGACGAGGCTCTCCGGCGCTCCCACCACGCGGGCATGGACCCGGTCGGTGACGAGGTGGGTACGCCCGTCGTCCACATCAACGGCATGGCCCTCTTCGGTCCCGTCATCTCGCCCGCACCCAAGGGCGAACAGGCCGGTCGCCTCTTCGACGGCTTCGCCCTGCTCACCGAATATGACGGCTTCTTCGAGGCCAAGCGCACCCGGACCGTGGGCCCGATCTTCGACTGAATAATTACGCGGCTCCGCCGCGTGAACGCTGCGGCGGCCCCGGAGGACGGGTGCTCTTCGTCGCCGCTCTCAACGGCGCCTGGTCTGCGGTTATCTCACGATCCCGGTCGGGCGCCGTTTCGCTCGGCTCCTGTATCGCACCCGGGGGGCCGCCTTCGCCGGCCCGACTGGGGTTCAGGACGAAGGAAGTTGGCGTACGGCCGCCCGCAGATAGGCGTGCCAGTTGGCCCGGTCGGTCAGGTCGCCGGTGTGCCCGGAGGCCTGGAGGATCGCCCGACTGGTACGCCGCGTCGCGGCATCCCAGCGTCCCGTGAACTCGACCGGTTCGTCGAACAACCAACGAGCGGTGGCTTGGACGGCCTGGACCTGAACCCGCGAACCGGAGCGGAACGATGACAACCCCGCTCCACTGACGCCGTTGTCGAGATGGATGTGATTGCGGTGGAGATCGTCATAGAGATAGGTCAGGACATAGGCGAAGTGGATGTGGAGATGGGCCGCCAAAGCCCAATAGCCCCGGCGCAGTGACGCTGCAGCCGGATCGTTCGCCCACAGGTCCTCCCGGCACGACACGACGGCCTGACCGTCCAGGCGGAGGCGGGCGATGTCCAACGCGCGCCCCGAGTGGTGCCACGAATCACATTGCCCCCGGCCGTCGGTCCACGTGCCATAGGTGTCGATCCGGTCGAATCGCAGCCCTGTCGTCTCCTGCCAATCCGCGGCCCACGCCTCGAGCTGTTGCTGGAAGGCCGGATCGATGTGGAAGGTCCGCGTTCGGCCATCGACCTCATAGATCAGCGGCACCCCCGCCAGCTGATGCGTACCCGGCAGCGAGTCGCGCGGAACGCACCGGGCCCGCTCCCGGGAAGTTATTCCGTCGGGGATCGTGCAGCCGGTTGCACCCAGCACACCTGCGGCAGCGAGCCCGGTCAGGAAGCGGCGGCGGGACAGCATCAGCGCCGGCGCCGCCGGGTGGGCGGCTGATCCAGCCGGGCGAGGAGCCGGTCGGCCGCCTGCTCGGCTTCTTCGAGATCGGCGTCCGAGGGCCGCGAGACCTCCCGCGCACGCAGCGCGCGGTCGGGGGTCACCAGGCCGGAAATACCATCCCGGCCGAACTCGCCACGATCGCGAGAGAAATCGCGGTGATGGGAATCCGAGGGGCGCATGGCCACAGGATAGTGTCGACTACCGAAATCGGACCGCGGGCGGAAGGGGAGCAATGCCTGAAGGACATACGTTGCACCGCCTGGCACTCGACCTGGACGAGGCGTTCGGGGGGACCTGTCCGGCGGTTTCCTCACCGCAGGGCCGCATGGCTGCGGCGGCCGAACTCGTCGATCGCACCATGCTCGAGGCGACGTCGGCCCACGGCAAGCATCTGTTCCTCCACTTCGAGGCCGACCGCATCATCCACATCCACCTGGGCCTGATCGGCAAGTTCCAGTTCTCGGCGTACGCCCCGCCCACCGGCCAGGTCCGCCTCCGTGTGGCGAACGACACCATCGCCGCCGACCTGCGTGGGCCACAACTATGCGCCCTGCGGACCCCGGCCGAGGTGGTTGCGGTGCAGCAGAAGCTCGGTCCCGATCCGCTGCGCGAGGACGCGGATCCCGAGAAGGCCTGGGTCAGGATCCATCGCTCCACCAAGCCGATCGCCGCGCTCTTGATGGACCAGTCGATCCTGTCCGGCGTCGGCAACGTCTATCGCGCGGAAGTGCTGTTCCGAAACCGCCTCGCGCCCCTGACCCCGGGCAAGGACCTCAAGCGCGCCTCGTGGCTCGCGATCTGGCGCGATCTCGTCGAGCTCATGCCGATCGGCGTACGCGACAACCGCATCGACACCGTCCGCCCCGAACACGAGCCCGAAGCCATGGGCCGCGACCCCCGCGTCGACGATCACGGCGGCGAGGTCTATGTCTATCGCCGCAACGGGCAGGCATGTCACGTTTGCGGCTCGACCGTGCGCACGGCCGTCCTCGAGGGCCGCAACCTGTTCTGGTGTGGCAAGTGCCAACGCCGAAAATGATGTCCCGGGTCCTCGAATGGGTCGGCTTCGGCCAACCCCACACTCGCCTGACGGTCGCGCCCGACGGATCGATCACCTCGGTGGACGTGGCCGGCGAGGAACTTCTCCGCTTGCTCACCCCGCCCAGCCTCGGCGGTGCACCCTTCGTCGCTCGGGACACCCGGATCGAGGCGGACGAGATCGAAACCCTGGGGGAGTGCGCGGGCCTGGAGGTCCGCGTCCGGCACTCGTTCGACCGCACCTGGCAGTGGCGGATCGGCCTGTTCAACCCCGGTTCCGAGGCAGTGGAGGCGGGTCGGCTGGCGCTGGGATTCGGTGCGGGTCGTGAGGGGTTCGTCCACGTGCTCGCCGCCGGCGCGCTGGGTGTGCTCACCGTGCATCGCGCCGGGGCGCCCTCGTGCCTGGCTTTCAGGCTGACCCGCGGTGAACTCGTCGACGACGACGGGCTGGTGGCCACCCCGCCCCTGCGATTGGCACCCGGGGGGCGTTATCAGCTGACATTGTCGGGGGAGTGGTACGCCGACTCTGCCGCCGTCGAGTCGCGCCGTCCGGCCTGGTTCCCGGACCCGATCGACCTGACAGCCGAGGACGAGCCCGACTTCGTGATCGAACAGCCCGATGCGGCGATCCGCATCGAGGAACTGGGGCCGGCCACGCCCTCGCGGGTCGTGCGTCACGAAGTCGTCGAGGCCACGAGCCGGACCCGTGTCGATGTGGCCTTCGTCGCCGAGGCACAGACCTATGCGGTGCTGGCGACCATCGCACTTGAACGGGGCTACCTGCTGGACGCTGCCGAGGCGGTCTGCGTGCATCGCGCCATGTCCGGCCACGGAGCCGGTCGGGACGAGTCCATCGAGTTGATCGAGGACTATCTCGCCGATTCCGGACCCGCGGCCGACCCCCTCAGGGCGATCGTGCTCGTCCGGTCAGCCGAATGGGCAGGCCGCGATCGGTTGGCCCGGGCCGCGGACTTTCTCGCCGGTGTGCCGATGCAGGATGGGGTCCCGCTCGCCTGGCTCACCCTGTGGATGGCCCAACAGTTGCACGGGGAGGTCCCCGAGGTCGCGGACACCCTGGCCCGGCTGCTGCCCGGGCCGGGCGAGACGCTCGGGATCGGGTTGCGGGCCGAGTTGGCGCTCCTCGTCGGGCCGAACCCGGACCCGATCCTGGCTCGCCGGGCGGCGACCTATCTCCGAGTGATCGCGCAGGGCGGTCCCGGCACCATGCGTCGGCCCGGCGTACCAGCTTGGCGCCGCGCGATCGCCGTGGTCGTCCGGGCCCTGGGGGGCGAACCCGGGCCCGACGTGCAGGCCGCCGTCCGCCGGCTCATCGCGGTGTCCGCGACAGCCCCCGACGGCCTGCGTACGCTGGCATGGCTGACCCTTTTGCCGGCAGATACCTGACTTCCGTTTCAGGCGAGGAAGGCCAGAATCGCTGCCAGGGCTGACTCGGTGCCGGTGCGCAGGGTTGGATCGATCGCCGGCGCGAATCCGGGATTGTGGTTGCCCACGACGGGCATTCCGGGTCGGAAGCCGCCGAAGCCCCAGAACGTGAACGGCACCCCGAAGGCCGCCGGGATCAGACTGAAGTCCTCGGAGGCCGGAACGGGGGCGAGCTGATGCACGCGGTCGGCACCCAAAGCAGCGACAAGGGACTCCGTCACGGTCTTGGTGACTGCCTCATCGTTGACGGTCAGCGGGAAAGTGGCGATCGTTTCGAAGGTGGGTTCCTGGGGTGAGCCTGACGCGGCGCACTCTGCCCGGACGATCCTGTCTATGGATTTCAGGATCTTGTCCCTGACCTCATTGTCGTAGGCACGGACGTTCACTTGGATCTCAGCTCGGTCGCTGATCACGTTGGGGGCATTCCCGACCTGAATCGTGCCGACGGTGACCACACCGAACTGGCCGGGAGCGAGCTCTCTGGACACGATTCCCTGCAGCCGCATGACGATCGAGGCGGCCAGCACGGCCGGGTCGACACCGAGGTGGGGCATCGAACCGTGTGACCCTTTTCCGAATGCGGTGATCTTGATGCTGTCGCCGGCTGAGAGAACGGCTCCGGGACGTGTAGCGACGTGACCGGCATCAGGCACGGTCAAAACGTGCTGAGCCAAGCAGACGTCCGGTCGAGCATTGGCCAGTTTGTCGACGAGGCCGTCGTCGACCATGGCTTTGGCGCCCTTGCCGGTCTCTTCGCCGGGCTGGAACAGGGCGACATAGGTGCCCTTCCAGGCGTTCTTGTTCTGGGCCAGCAGAGCGGCCGCGCCGAGTCCGCAGGCCACGTGGAGATCGTGGCCGCAAGCGTGCATTTTTCCAGGTTGGGTGGACGCATATTCGAGGTCCGTGGCCTCCGAGACGGGCAGGGCATCCATATCCGCGCGATACAGGACCGTTCGGCCAGCGCCGTTTCGGAAAATGCCTACGACGCCGCCGCCGATCTGGAGGATTTCATCAGCACCGAATTCCTCCAGTTTCTTCGTGATGTTCTGTGCGGTGCGTACTTCCTCGCCCGACAGTTCGGGGTGGCGGTGGAGGTCCTTGTAGAACTCCGTCTGCCAGACCAGGGTCTCCTCGATCCCCTTGGTGGCTTCGCCGAGCTGTGCGGGGCTAACGGGCGCACCCGTGGCCGCAGCAGCGCTGGCGCCATTGGGGGTCGGAGCCTGGCCGGGTGCAGGTTGGCCCGAGGAGCATGCAGTAAGGAGAGCGGCGACGGAGAGTCCGCCCAGTCCCACCAGTGCGTGGCGCCTGGTCAGGGAGAGGGGAGCCGGGGCCGCAGCCGCCACTCCCTCGTCGAGTTCCGCCTTTTCCCACCCGCAATAGTGCAGGAAGTGAGGATCCTTTTCATGCAAACACATCTTTGTGTCCTTCTGTGAAAGCCCCGAGTATGCAAGGTGCTGAAAAGCTAGCGTCAGGATCAAATTCCAACAAGGATCCTGTTTTAGGCTACTCGTCGGTATTTCTTGAAATGTGCTGACGGCGAAGTATTCCGGATCCCCAATGGTGAATTCTTGGACCAGGCTTTCGGAGAATTCGCCCGTCGTGCGCGGAATTGCTGAGGCGGAATCCGACGTGAACCCAGCTGGAGCGCCCGCGGCGCAGGCTCGGCGTACGAGCAGAAAATTCCTGAGCCGCGACACCGTGGAACGACGTCGCGACTCAGGACAGCGAGCGGATGACGGGAATCGAACCCGCGTAGCCAGTTTGGAAGACTGGGGCTCTACCATTGAGCTACATCCGCGTGCGCAGGCCAATATAGCCCAATCCAGCGCAGCCCGCCGTTCGGTTTCCTGGTCGAGTGGGCGTTTGGCCGTTCCGGTGGTTACGCTTCTCGCGCCTGCCCCAGCTCCTTCCGGAGGATCGGATGCCCAGCTTCCTCAAGAATCGCGCCGTTCAGATTTCGCTCGGCGTGGTGGTTGTCGCCCTCGTGGTCGTCGCTGCGGTGATCGGCCTCCGTCCGCGGCCCAACGCCACCGTGGCCCAACCGGCGGCGTCGACGGTTGCTCCGGTCGAGACGACGGCTGCGCCGACCTCGGAATCGTCGCCCGAAGAGACGCCGGGCTCGTCACCCACGCCCATGCAGACCTGCACGAACTTCACCGGTGATATGGAATCGCCCACCAAGTTCGAGGTTGATCGCATGGACGTCGATTCGCCGATGATGGTGGTCGGCAAGGATGCCGACGGCAACCCGGGCGCGCCGCCGCCGAACGAGGCCTACACCACGGCTTGGTACAACGGCAGCCCCGCCCCCGGCACCACCCAGGGCAATGTGATCCTCACGATCCACACCTATTCGAAGGGCCAGGCGCTCGGCAACGACCTGTTCGGGGCGAGCGGGCTCAAGGAGCCGCAGCCCGGCAAGGGCCTGCAGGAAGGTGACCTGATCAAGGTCTCCGACGCCGAGGGAAAGCAGGTCTGCTATCGCTACACGGGGCAGACCAAGGTCTGGGTCAAGACCTATGACCCCACCTCGGGCGTCTTCCACAATCCCGACGGGCCGCCCCAGCTGGCGATCATGATCTGCTGGGACTACAACCCCGGCACCAAGGACTGGGATTCGCGGATCATCTTCTATGCGTCCCTGATCCCGGAGGGTACGCCGGCCCCCGCTGCGGGTGCCTGACCCTTTCGGCGTGGTTTGGCTGTCCGCGACTGGCTTGGGCGCCGTCGCGGTGGTTAGAATCGCTGTCGCCCGTGTCCGCTTCGGCGGAGTTCGGACGGGCACCGGGGCGTAGCGTAGTGGCTAGCGCGCCTGCTTTGGGAGCAGGAGACCGCAGGTTCGAGTCCTGTCGCCCCGACTCGGCGCTGTCGCCAAGCACCTGAGCCAGGTCGCTAGGATTGCGCGGGTGTGCCCATTGCGGGCTGCCAACAATGCCGCGTCCGGACGGGCGTACGGCCCCATAGTCATCCATCAGGAGTAAACCTTGCCCAGCACCGTTGAGAAGCTGAGCCCCTCGCGGGTCAAGATCACCGTCGAGGTGCCGTTCACCGAGCTGAAGCCCGCCCTCGACAAGGCCTATCGGGACATCGCCTCGCAGGTGAACATTCCCGGCTTCCGCAAGGGCAAGGTGCCTCCGCTGGTGGTCGATCAGCGCTTCGGTCGCATGACGGTGGTGCAGGAGGCGATCAACCAGTCGCTGCCCCAGCTCTATGCCCAGGCCATCCAGGAGAACGAACTCAACCCGCTGGGCGAGCCCGAGGTCGAGGTCACCAAGCTGGAGGACGGGGAGCTGGTCGAGTTCACCGCCGAGGTCGACGTGCGCCCCGAGTTCGAGGTGCCCGCGTTCGACACCGTCAAGGTGGAGGTCGAGCCGCTCAAGGTCGATGACGCCGCTATCGACGAGCGCATCGACATCCTGCGTCAGCGCTTCAGCACCATGAATGACGTCGATCGCCCGGCCGCCGACGGCGATGTCGTCACGGTCGACCTGGCCGCGTCCCAGAACGGTGAGGAACTGCCCGAGGCCACGGCCGACGGGATTCAATACACGATCGGCTCCGAAGGCATGCTCGACGGTCTCGACGAGGCCGTCACCGGGCTCTCGGCCGGCGACACCGCGACCTTCGAATCCCAGCTGGTCGGTGGCCCGCTCCAGGGCGAGAACGTCGAGGTCCAGGTCACGCTGCAGAAGGTGTCCGAGCGGATCCTGCCCGAGGTCGACGACGAGTTCGCCCAGCTGGTGTCGGAGTTCGACACCGTCGAGGAGATGCGCGACGACCTCCGCACGAGCGTCGAGAACGCGGCTCGCATCGAGCAAGCCAACGACGCCCGTGACAAGGTGCTCGAGAGCCTCATCGGCCAGATCGACATCGAGATCCCCGAGAAGGTCCTCGCAGGCGAGATCGAGGGTCGCCACCAGCAGATCCAGCAGCAGCTCGAGATGGCGGGCATGACCCTGGACAAATATCTCGAGGACACCGACTCCGAGGAGACCGCCGAGGAGTTCTGGGCCGAGATCGACTCCCGCGCGGCTGACGCCCTCAAGGCCCAGATGGTCCTCGACCAGGTGGCCGAGAACGAGGATGTCCAGATGAGCCAGCAGGACCTGACGCAGCACATCCTGCGCAAGGCTCAGGCGTCCGGTCACTCGCCGGAGCAGGAAATGCAGCACATGATGGAGCACAACCACATGGGCGAGTGGATGACCGAGATCCGCCGCGGCAAGGCGCTGCAGCTCATGGTCGCCGGCGCGACCATCACCGACACCGACGGCAACGTCGTCGACCTGTCCAACCTGCGTGAGGACGGCTCGATCGGTGAGCCCGAGGACGCCGAGTCCGCAGACTCGCCCGATTCCCCGGACTCGCCCGATTCCCCGGATTCGCCCGACTCACCCGCGTCCGCGGACTCGGCCGATGAGCCGGAGGCCGATGAGGCCAAGGCCTGATCGATCCGGATTGGCTAACTCTGGCGGCCCGCTCCCCACATGGGGGCGGGCCGCTGCCGTTGTCGGGCCGCTCCGCCCCGGTGTTGTCCGGCGCCGGGGTCGTCTGCAGATCACTCGCCAAGGGGCCCGATGGCCATGGTTGGATGGAGCCATTCAGCTTGCCTTCCCGCAGCGCGGGCGTACCACCACTGCCGAACCGGCCAAAACGTCGGAGCGCGGGAGGAAACGCGTCGTTCAGCTTGTGTTCACGGCAGTCAGCGTCCCTTTCTCGCTTGGGCTTGCGCTCCCTCGGCCCCGAATTCAATTCAGCTTGCCCTCGCCGACTCCGCCTCCGGTGCACGGGACGCTGGAGACGCGAGGGCAAGCTGATTGCGATGGGGCGCAAGCCCTAGACGTCAACGGGAGCTGAAGAGGCTTGCGGGAGCTGAAGAGCGAACGGACGCTCATGGCGGGCGACCTCGGCCAGGGCCTCGGCGATCACGAAGTGTGCTTCCGCTACGGAAGCAACTGCATAGCGCGCTCGCACCACTCCTGCAGGGGCGCCTACCTGTGACGGGGCACGGATCGAGAGTCGTCGACGCGAGTGCTCGGTGACAGGCACCGCGAGGAAAACCGAATGCGCCCAGCGCGGGGCGGGCGTACGCTCGAGGTAGCCGACCGGGCCGAAAGAGATTCGATTATCTGACTGTTCATCAGGAGTTGCGGGTTCGAATCCCGTCCCACTTCGGTGGGTGGTGTAAATGGCAACACACTGCCGCTTCGGCGGCTACTCGGAGCTCAACTCCCTGCCCGGTCGGCTCAGCCCAGTTCGCGTACGCCCGGGGCCACCTGCTCGGCGAACGTCTTCATGAATCGCTCCTGATCATGACCGGGGCCATGGAAGACCAGATGGTTGAAGCCGAGATCCGTATAGAAGCGGATCTGTCCGATCGCCTCCTCCGGTGTGGACGCCACGATCCACCGCTTCGCCACCTGCTCGATGGGCAGGGCGTCGGCGGCCGCCTCCATCTCCTCCGGGTCGGTGATGTCGTGCTTCTGCTCCTTGGTCAGCGACAGCGGAGCCCAGAATCGGGTGTTCTCCAGCGCCAGTTCGGGATCGGGGTCATAGGACAGCTTGATCTCGATCATCCGATCGATGCTGTCGAACTCCCGCTTGTTGAGGTCGGCGCCCTCTCGGACGGCCGGGATCAGCTGGTCGCGATAGAGCTCGGCTCCCTTGCCGGAGGTGCAGATGAACCCGTCGCCCTGGCGACCGGCATACTTCGCGACGACCGGGCCACCCGCGGCGACATAGACCGGCACCGGCTCGTCCGGGCGGTCATAGATCATCGCGTCGACGGTGCGGTAGTAGTCACCCTCGAAGGTCACCCGATCCTCGGTCCAGAGCCGGCGCATGAGGCGTACGGACTCGCGCAGGCGCGCGAACCGCTCCTTGAAATCGGGCCAACCCTGATGACCGACGGCGATCTCGTTGAGGGCCTCGCCGGTGCCGACGCCGAGCATGACGCGCCCGGGATAGAGGCAACCCATCGTGGCCCACATCTGCGCGATCACTGCCGGGTTGTAGCGGAAGGTGGGTGTCAGCACAGACGTGCCGAGCATGATCCGCTCGGTGCGGGCGCCCACGTGCGACAACCACGCGATCGAGTTCGGGGCATGGCCACCCTTGTGGCGCCAGGGCTGATAGTGATCGGAGATGGTTGCGGAGTCGAAACCCAACTCTTCCGCGGTGACCGCGAAGTCAGCCAGCTCCCTGGGCGCGAACTGTTCGGCAGAGGCCTTGTAGCCGATCCTGATCACGGGAAGATCCTCTCCTCGGTGTCGTCCAGCAATATCAATCTGTCAGCCGCGCCGTGTCGCCGGGGTCGAATCGGGCGCTGGCGTGTCGGGGACAAGATCGGGTACGCGGACTGCGGTGCGTTCCTGCGTCCGCTCATGCCAGGCCAGGGCGATGACCGTGGCCAGGACGATCCCGAAGCCGGCCCACTGGGTGGGTTGCAGTGTGGCGTGCTGGATGAAGACGCCCACGGCCGCGGCGGTGAGGGGGAAGGCCAGTTCGGCGAAGGTCGCACGCGAGGCGGGCGTCTGTTTCAGGCCGAAGTAATAGAGCACCAGCGCCAGCAGGCCGGGCACGAGCGCGAGCGACAGCAACCTCGGCCAGGTGGACATCGGCAGTGTCAGCGGCGCACCCATGGCGGGCACGACCACCAGCAGCGTCAGGAAGCCGAAGAAGAAGCGCAGTGCGGTGACGTGGTGGAAGGCGAGTTCTTTGGAGGCCAGGCGTCCCAGGACTGTTCCGAGGGCCCACAACGCGGCAGCGCCCAATCCGAGCAGGGCGGACGTGAGTGATCCGACGCCCACCGCGAAGGGCTTGGGGAAGGCCAGGAACCAGGCGCCGATCAGGGCGGGCACCGCGAAGAAGGCGAACCGCGGACGCAGGCGTTCGCCGAGAATCGCTGCCGCGAAGGCGAGGGCCAACAGGGGCTGCAGCTTCTGCAGCACCTGTGGCGTGATCGGGTCGCCGGTGCGGAAGGCCAGGGTGAACAGCGTGGTCGCGAGCGCGGACGAGCCGCCTCCGATCACGATGGTCGCGATACGCGTACGCCCGGAGGCGCGCCACCAGGACCGCAGAGCTCCGACCAGCACGGGGGACACCAGCAGCACCAGGATCAGGTGTTCGCCCAGCACGATGCTGGAGGAGGCGTACTCCTTGGACAACGGTGCCCGCAGCAGACCGGAGAATCCCCACATGGAGGCGGCGATCGCGATCAGCCAGGTGCGATCGGCGACGGCGCGACGAACAGTACTCACGTGAACTCCTTGGACACGGGACCGGTTCTCGGCCAGTCTGGCCGCTCGGGAACCTTGCGTCCAGCGCAGATCTTGCGACTGGCCACGCGTGGATCAGCGTTCGGGGATGAACCCCAGTCAGGGACCCCGGTCCTCTGGGCGTTGTGCCGGCGGCCTTCATCGCGGCGCGGCGAATGGGGACTCGTTGATCTTATGAGCCAGTTCTTGGTGACCGCGCTGCCTCCCATCCCTGATCCCGAAATGGTGCGGAGAAATGGTGCACGTGACCCATGCGTTGACGACGTCTGCGGTTGACCCTGGATGGAACGACCCACGGGAGGAAAACGATGAGCACGCGGCAGCCCACCGACGGATGGCACTCGACAGCCGACTTGAGCGGGTGGGAGGAGCCTTCGGGCCACCCCTTGTCGCGCTCGATTCAATGGGGTGCCGGTGCATGCCTCCTCTTGGCGGGTCTCCTGAACGGGGGTGCGCAATATCTCGGTCACCTTGTCATCGGGGATCGCTCGTTCTCCGAACAGATCCGCTGGGGTGTCGACAACCCGGGCTTGCATGGTGCAGAACAAATGGCTCTGCTGGTGAGCATGATGTTCCTGCCGCTCGCCGTTCTCGCGTTGGCCCATCTCGCGCGACAGCGCTCTCCGCGGCTGACAGCGATGGCCGTCCTGCTCGCCCTGTGGGGATTCCACAATGTGGTGGCCCTCGGCTATACGTCCGGAACCATCGCACCCACAGTGATCGGGGTCAGCGACGCGGTCCTGCTCAACGAGCGATTGGGCGATCATCCCGGAGCGGTCGCCGCCGCACTCATTCCCCATCTCCTCGGATCAAGCCTGGGATTCCTCCTGCTTGCCATCGCCTGTCTCAGGGTGAAGCACCTGCCCAAAGTCCCGCTGGTCCTGTTGATCGTTTTCGTGCTCTGGGACTTCCTCCTCCCGCCGATCGGGCCACTCGAAGCCCACCTCCTGTTGGTCCTGGCCTTCGGCTGGTTGGGCCTGTTTGTGGGGCTGATGCCAACCCGGTTGTGGCGAGAAGGCACATACTGAACCGGTGGGCTCGATGATGACGGCGCGCGCGGCGGCATGGGGGGCGGCCGCATCGATCGGCGCGGTTGCTCTGGCGGCGACTCTGCTGAGTTCGGGAACCGATGGCGGACTCGATGCGGTCGGACTCAAGCTGCTGGCGATTCCTGTCCTGTGGGTTGTTCCGGGCGTGCTGATCACCTCGGGAGGGCGCCTCCTGTTGGGCTGGTCATTGATCGGTGTCGCAGCCCTCTTCGCTCTGTCCGCCCTGGCCACCGCATTGTTGGTGCGCGGGGTTCCGGCCGGAGCGGCGTGGTGGATCTGGTATGTCGATCGCGCCTCCGCAGTCATTGTTCCCCTCACCCTGCTCGTGCTCCTCCTCCTGCCGGAGGGGCGGTTTGCCTCACGCCGCTGGGGCCTGCTGGCCGGCGCTGTCCTGGGTCTGCAGCTGCTTGTGGTCGGCGCCTGGGCGCTGCTGGGCGGTCCGGCGGCAGCGCCGGACTCGTCGTTGCCGGACTGGACACGGACTGCACCCAACCCGGTCGGTGTGCTTCCCGCAAAGTGGGCGGGAGAGTTCGGGAGAGTGGCAGAAACAGTCATGCAGGTCCCCTTTCTGCTCGTGATCGGTTCGGTGTGGTCGAGTCTGCGCTCGGCTCGCGGGGACATGCGCCGCCGGATCGTGAGCGGTCTTCTGGCCGCGTTCGCCTTTGTTCTCCTCGTGGTGATCGGGCGTCTGGTCTGGCCGACCGGATCCGACCTCCTGGACGTCCTCGGGGGAGCGCTGCTCGCGGTCACGCTTACCGCGGGCGTACTCCGGCGGCGGCTCGGCCTGATCGACTGGTTGGCGGGCCGCGTGATCGTCTTTCTTGTTCTGGCCGTGACCCTTGCGCTCGCGTACGCCCTGGTCGTGGCTCTCGCCGACGAGGCGGGTACGCCCCTGACGCCACTCGCCATCGGTCTCATTGCCGCCGCCGTCACGCTGGCCCTCACGCCTGCGCGAACGAGGTTGCAGGACGCGGTCGACTGGGCCCTATATGGCGAGGCCGGTGACCGCGCGCGAGTGCGGCGACTCACCGCAGAATTGGCCCGGAGCCGTCAGCGGATCGTGACGGCACGCGAGGAGGAGCGAGCCATGCTCCGCGGTCGGCTGCACGACGAAGTCGGGCCAAGCCTGGCCAGCCTGGCGATGCAGCTCCGGGATCTGCTTGGCGTGCTGGGGGAGGACACAGCTCTGGCCGGCCAGCGGCTCGGCCATCTCGCAGGGGTGGCCGAGCAGGCTTTGCAGGACGTGCGCACGGTCAGTCGCGATCTCCGGCCTCCGGCACTGGACGAGCTTGGCCTCGTCGGGGCCCTCGTCGAGGTGGGGGAGAGCCACGGGCTGATGGTCACGGTTGATGCGGGGGAGCTTCCCGAATTGCCCGCTGGGGTGGAGGCGGTGGCGTATCGCATCGGTCGGGAGGCCCTGATCAACGTTGCGCGCCATGCCGGCTGCCCGGACGCGGAACTGGCCGTCCGTTTCGCTGATGAGGGGCTCGGCCTGGTGGTGCGGGATCGGGGTGCCGGTCGCAGTGGCGTCGTCGGGGTCGGAACGGTTTCGATGCGCGAGCGGGCGGCCGAACTCGGTGGCTGGGTAAAGATCGACGACAACGCTGGTGGCGGGACCAGCGTTCGCGTCTGGATTCCGCTCCTGTCCACCTCGGCATGACTGAGGGCCTAAGCCAGGACCAGGATCAGGTGACGATCCGCCGCGCCCCCATCCGCGTCGTCGTGGTCGATGACCACCCCATCTTTCGGGAGGGGATCGTCTTCACCCTCGACCGCACCGACGACATCGTCGTGGTCGGGGAGGCCGGTGACGGCTTCGAGGCGCTGGCCATCCTGAACCGAACTCGACCCGATGTGGTGCTCATGGACCTTGCACTGCCAGGGCTGACCGGCCTTGAGGCCACCAGGCGTGTGCTCGAGATCGCGCCGGAAGCAGCCGTCCTGGTCCTGACGATGTCGGAGGAGGACAAGGCGGTGCTGGCGTCTCTCAGGGCAGGCGCGCGGGGCTATCTGGTCAAGGGAGTCTCCGGCGACGAGGTGGCCGCCGCGATTCGAACCGTCGCTGCCGGGCATGTCGTCATCGGAGGCGCAGTCGCGTCAGGGGTGCTCGGGGCGTTCGGTGCGGCGACCGAACCGGCTCTCGACGAAGCCACGGATTTCGCTGCGTTGACCGCACGGGAGCGCGAAATCCTCACGTTGCTGGCCGAAGGGCTCACCAATCAACAGATCGCAGAGCGCCTCGTCATCTCGCCGATCACCGCTCGCAACCATGTGAGCAACATTCTCGGCAAGCTCAGGATGTCGAGCCGGCGAGAAGTCATCCGACGTTTCGGGCGGTCCGACGGAGAGTGAAGCTGCCGCGTCCGGAGCAGCAGGCTGCGCGGCGGACGGCCGGTGGTGCGCCGACAGCGAACAGCACCGGATAACTCTCGGGATTGTCGGAGTGGGCAGGTAGTTTCGACGCTGTGAAGAACAACGGACTGAACCCGTCGCTGATCCGCGCGGCCGCGAGCCCCGGCGGTGCCAGCATGAGCGACAACGTCTATCAGGCCCTCCTTGCCAACCGCATCATCTTCCTGGGCTCCGAGGTGCGCGACGACAACGCGAATGCCATCTGCGCCCAGATGCTGCTGCTCAACGCGGAGGACCCCGACAAGGACATCTACCTCTACATCAACTCACCCGGTGGCTCGGTCGACTCGGGCATGGCGATCTTCGACACGATGCAGTGGATCTCCAATGATGTGGCGACCGTCGCCATGGGCCTGGCTGCCTCGATGGGCCAGTTCCTGCTGTCGGCGGGGACGAAGGGCAAGCGTTATGCGCTGCCCCACAGCCGCATCATGATGCACCAGCCGTCCGGCGGGCTCGGTGGCACGGCCTCCGACATCCGCATCCAGGCCGAGCAGTCGCTCCACATCAAGAAGGTCATGGCCGAGCTGATCGCTCAGCACACGGGCCAGACGGTGGAGCAGATCAACGCCGACTCCGACCGCGACCGTTGGTTCACGGCGGCCGAAGCGCTCGACTACGGCTTCATCGACCACGTCTACGAGAAGGCGTCGCAGATCCGCGACGACGCCCCGAACCAGTGAGAGGAGCGGACATGAACTTGAACAACCTCGCACGGTTCAACATGGAGCAGCGCGAACAGGCCCTGCAGCCCGCGCCGGTGATGCCGGGTGGCATGGCGCCGGCCGGTCCGTCGATGGACTATTACATCCCGCAGTGGGAAGAGCGGACGTCCTATGGCGTGCGCCGGGTCGACCCCTACACCAAGCTGTTCGAGGAGCGTGTGATCTTCCTCGGCACTCCGGTGACCGATGACATCGCGAACGCGATCATGGCCCAGTTGCTCTGCCTCCAGTCGATGGATGCCGATCGCAAGATCAGCATCTATATCAACTCGCCCGGTGGCTCGTTCTCGGCCATGGCAGCCATCTACGACACGATGCGCTACATCAAGCCCGACATCGAGACCGTCTGCCTCGGCATGGCTGCCTCGGCCGCTGCGGTCCTGCTGGCCGCGGGGACGAAGGGCAAGCGTCTGGCGCTGCCCAACTCCACCATCCTGATCCACCAGCCGGCGATGGGCCAGTCGTCCTATGGCCAGTCCTCCGACCTGGAGATCCAGGCCAACGAGATTCTGCGGATCCGCTCGCTGATGGAGCAGATGCTGGCGGATGCGACCGGCCAGGATGCGGCCCAGATCAGCCGCGACGTCGAGCGTGACAAATATCTGACGGCCCCCCAGGCCAAGGAATACGGCATGATTGACGACATCCTGATGTCGTTGAAGGACGCTGGCTGAGACAGCTGATACGACACCGTGCCCGCCGGGGGAAATGCGCTCCGGCCATGGCCTCCGGCGGGTTAAGGTGTGGTCCGCGTGGTGCACAGTGGTGCATCACGGGGACGGGTTCGACCCAACGGGGACGGATCGGGACCTGAAGATTCGGGAGGCAGGGCAATGGCGCGCATCGGTGAAAGCGGTGACTTGCTCAAGTGCAACTTCTGCGGCAAGAGCCAGAAGCAGGTGAAGAAGCTCATTGCCGGTCCCGGGGTCTATATCTGTGACGAGTGCATCGACCTCTGCAACGAGATCATCGAAGAGGAGTTCTCGGAGGGTTCGGATGTCGGCCTCCTCGACGAACTGCCCAAGCCGCGCCAGATCCGCGAATTCCTGGACGCCTATGTGATCGGCCAGGGGAGTGCCAAGAAGGCGCTCGCCGTGGCGGTCTACAACCACTACAAGCGCGTGCAGGCCCAGGCGGCGACGGCTCCCCGACGTGCCGCCGAGGACGACGCGGTCGAGCTCGGCAAGTCCAACATCCTGCTCATCGGCCCGACCGGCTGCGGCAAGACCTATCTCGCCCAGACGCTCGCCAAGATGCTCAACGTCCCGTTCGCCATGGCCGACGCCACTGCGCTGACCGAGGCCGGCTATGTCGGTGAGGATGTCGAGAACATCCTGCTGAAACTGATCCAGGCCGCCGACTTCGATGTGAAGAAGGCCGAGACGGGCATTATCTATATCGACGAGATCGACAAAGTGGCCCGCAAGTCCGAGAACCCGTCGATCACCCGCGATGTCTCCGGCGAGGGCGTCCAGCAGGCGCTGCTCAAGATTCTCGAGGGAACCACCGCTTCGGTTCCGCCCCAGGGCGGACGCAAGCACCCGCATCAGGACTTCATCCAGATCGACACCACGAATGTGCTGTTCATCGTGGGTGGGGCTTTCGCCGGTCTCGAACACATCATCGACAGCCGTGTCGGCAAGCGTCCCATCGGGTTCAACAACGACCTCGACGCGCGGACGCCGGATTCGGATGATCCTTTCTCGGAGGTGCGCCCCGAGGACCTGGTCAAGTTCGGCCTGATCCCCGAGTTCATCGGTCGACTGCCCATGATCTCCACCGTCACACCGCTCGACAAGGACGCGCTCATGCGGATCCTGGTCGAGCCACGCAACGCCTTGGTCAAGCAGTTCCGCAAGCTCTTCGAGCTGGACGGTGTCGACCTCGAGTTCTCGGATGACGCGATCGAAGCCATCGCCGATCTGGCTCTGGCCCGGGGGACCGGGGCCCGCGGTCTGCGGGCGATCCTCGAAGAGGTCCTGCTCAATGTGATGTATGACGTGCCGAGCCAGGAGGATGTGGCTCGCGTGATCATCAATGGGGATGTGGTTAACTCGGCCGCGCTGCCCACCCTGGTGCCGCGTTCCCAGCTCCCGAAGCGCGAACGGCGCGAGAAGAGCGCCTGACTCAGGCCTCGAAGCGTTCCATCAGCCCCGTGAGAATGCGACGAAGCTGGGGCCCATCGTCGACTCCCAGCGAGTCGAACCAGTCAGCCTCGATGTCGGCCAGAGTCTGATCGACGAAAGCCTTGGCCCGGCGGCCCTTGGCCGTTGCTTCCAGAACCCGAGCCCGATGGTCGGTCGGGTGGGGGCTCACCCTCAGATAGCCGTTGCGCTCGAGGTGGGTGATCTGTTGGCTGACGGCCTGCTTGCTCACCCCGCAGAGTTCGACGATGCGTGAGGCCTGATGGGGGCCTTCGCCGACATGACGCAGGACGTTGGCCGCATGCGCGAGTGAGAGGGAGTCGAACTCGGACGCCTTGATCCGACGATCGAACTCGGCCGTGAAGGCATCCTTGGCGCAGCCCAGAAGGCTCACCAGGGGGCGGTGCGTCACGGTCTCCACCCGGACAGGCTAGCCCACCGTTCCGCTGAGTAGTCAACAGATTGACCTCGCTCGGGCGCGTTGGAAGAATAGTCGTCAACAGATTGACTATTGATGCTTGACCGGCATTTTCTTATGCAGAAGGAAATCATGAACGCCCTCATCCTCGTTGGCAGCCTCCGCGGCGACTCCTACAATGCGCTCCTCGCTCGTGAGCTCGTCGGCCTGATGCCCGAGGGCGTCACCGCGACCATCTATGACGGTCTTGCCGAGCTGCCCCACTACAACGAGGAGCTCGACGCCGATGCCGTGCCGGCCCCCGTTGCAGCCTTCCGTGACGCCGTCGAGCAGTCCGCGGCCGTGATCGTTGTGACCCCGGAATACAACGGTGCCGTCAGCTCCGCGATCAAGAACGCGATCGACTGGGGCTCGCGTCCCTATGGCGAGGCGGCCCTCAGCGGCAAGCCCGCCCTGGTCTTCTCCGCGACCGGCTCGCCCCGTGGTGGCGAGTGGGCGCGCGAGAACGCCGTGCGCGCGCTGACCGTTGCCGGCGCCGACGTCGTCCCCGAGACCGTGGGTGTGCCCAGCGCCTACGAGGTCTTCACCGATGGCAAGCTCACCGAGGAGACCATCAAGACGCGCATCGCCGCGGCACTTGAGCAGCTCGCTGTGAGCGTGAACGCCTGATAGGCCCACAGCAACACGTGTGCCCGTCCCCGCCAGGGGGCGGGCACTTCGCGTTTCGGGTAAGGCGCTCAGGGCTCGAGCAGCACCTTGATGGCCCGGCGCTCGTCCATGGCGGCGTACCCCTCGGCCACCTGATCGAGCGGCAGCGTCATATCGAAGACCTTGCCGGGATTGATCGTCCCGGCCAGCACGAGATCCATGAGGTGGGGGAGGTAGGCCCGCACCGGGGCCATGCCGCCGCGCAGTCCGATGTTGCGGCGGAAGAAAGGATCAAGTGCCAGCTCGACCCCGACGGGTACGCCCACATAGCCGATCGTCGCCCCCGGGCGGGCGCAGGCACCGGCCTGTTGCAGTGCTTCGATGGTGCCGACCGCTTCGATGACAGCATCGGCGCCGACGCCGTCGGTGAGTTCGAGCACTTTGGCGGCACCCTCGGCGCCGCGTTCCTCGATGATGTCCGTCGCGCCGAAATCACGGGCGAGGGCCTGGCGGTCGGCATGCCGGCTCATCGCGATGATGCGGGCGGCGCCGAGCTGCTTCGCCGCGAGTACGCCACAGAGGCCGACTGCGCCATCACCGACGACGGCCACGGTCGCCCCCTGGCGTATGCCCGCGCTCACCGCGGCATGCCAACCGGTGGCCATGACATCGGAGCAGGCCAAAAGCGAGGGGATCAGCTCGGGTGCCGGCGGTTCGGGGGTGGCGACGAGGGTGCCGTCGGCGTACGGCACCCGAACCGCCTCGGTCTGGCAGCCCATGGCGAACACTTCCTTGTGGGCACAGGAGGCGTGCATCCCGGCGAGGCAGTGCGCGCATTCGCCGCAGGAGGTGTTGAACGGGGACACGACGAAGTCGCCGACCTTCACCGTGGTGACCTCATCGCCGACCTCGGTCACGACACCGCAGAACTCGTGGCCCGTGAGTTGGGGTTGGGCGATCTCCCGGATACCGCGGTAGTTCCACAGGTCCGAGCCGCACACGCACGTGGCGGTGATCGTCACTACGGCGTCCCCGGGATTCTGAACCTTCGGAAAGTCGACCTCGGTGATGGAAATCTCGTGGGGGGCCGTGAGCAACGTTGCACGCATGCCCTCAGCATGCCACGTCGGTGGCCGTCAGATGGTCGCCATGGCCGAGGACCAGCCGGTCGGAACGTCGCTGTCGAGCCCGACGGCGACCTGGTCCGAGATGTCGGTCTGGAGGATCCGATCGCCTGTCACATAGAGGATGGTCTCCTCCTTGGAGTTGTGCGCATCGAGCACCGTGGCGAGGTCCTCCCAGACGGAGCGAGCCCGCGGCAGATCGCTGCCCTCGTTGGCCAGGAACTCGAGGGTCTCGAGGTAGCTCCAGATCAGACCGTGTTCCTTCAACATCACCATGATCGGACCGATGACACCGGCCGCCCGCAAAGGAGGGAAATAAATCTCTTCCTCGACCCAGATGTGCACGCGCAGGCGTCGGATCGCCTCGGTCAAGGCAGTGGTTTCCCAACGCCCTGCCCGGGCGGCCGCAACAAAGCGGGCGAAGCCCTCGTCGATCACCCGGTGATCGTGCTTCAGTTGCTCGCCGGAGGGAGTCATCAGATGGTCCGCTGGAACGCGATGCGCCAGTCCTCGGGATCCTCCTTCAGATAGGACACCGTGTAGACGCCGGGGGCGCGATCCTCGATCTGGTTGAGCAGCGGCACCGGGTTGTGGGGTGCGATGAGGATCATCGTGCCTCCCACGGGCAGCTGGGACAGGGCGCCGAAGATCGCGCCGTGGCGGATTGCATGAGGGATCACACGGGCATCGAGCTCAGGGACGTTGTGGTCGTGCCCGCAGTCGCAGCCGTGGGTCTTTTCAGTGATGGGCAGCTGTTGCATGGGGTTATTTAAACACGGAAAACCCGACATTAATAGGTGTCCAGGATTCCGAGTCGTCGAGAACGCAAACGGCCCAGCCGCATTGCTGCAGCTGGGCCGTTCCCGGAGTCAGTCGTCGGCGGAGACGAGATCGACGTCCACGGTCAGGGGGCCCTCGCCCTCGGCCCAGTCGACCGCACCCACGAGGCGGCCCACGGCCCGCAGGTCGGTCTCGATCGAACGCAGGCGCCGCAGCGAGAGTGCATCGCCGCGGAACACGGCGCGGCTGACCTCGGTCTTCATCGACACCTTGGCGTTGGACTTCGCACCTCGAATCGCGATCAGGGCCGCGGCCAGATCGTCGAGGAGGGCGCGCTCGCCGACCTCACCGAGTTCGGAAACGGTCGGCCAGGGTGCGTGGTGCACCGAACCGGTGCGCCACCACGACCAGACCTCTTCGGTCACGAACGGCATGAACGGAGCGAAGAGACGCAACTGGACTTCGAGGGCGATCGCGAGGGCTGTGCGCGCCGATGCGGCTGCCTCCTCGCCGGCCGCACCATAGGCCCGCTCCTTGACCAGCTCCAGATAGTCGTCACAGAACGACCAGAAGAAGGTTTCCGCGGCCTCGAGGGCGGCCGAATAGTCATAGGACTCAAATGCGCGCGTCGCCGCGACAACGACATCCTTCAGCCCCGCCAGGAGCGCGCGATCGGCCGGATTGGTGACCTCGCCGCGCGTCTCCTCCGCCATCCCCAGGACGAACTTGGAGGCGTTGAGGATCTTCGTCGCCAGGCGGCGGCCGACCTTCATCTGGCTCTCATCGAACGGCGAGTCCATGCCGGGCCGGGCCATCGCCGCACGCCAGCGCACGGCGTCGGCGCCGAACCTGTCGAGGATCTCGGTCGGAACGACGACATTGCCCTTCGACTTCGACATCTTCTTGCGGTCCGGGTCCACGACGAAGCCCGAAATGGTGGCACGACGCCACGGCACCGTGTCGAACTCGAAGTGGGAGCGAACCACCCGCGAGAACAGCCAGGTGCGGATGATGTCGTGCGCCTGCGGGGCGATATCCATCGGGAACGTGCTCGCGAACAATTCAGGATCGGACTCCCAGCCACACGCGATCTGAGGTGTCAGCGACGAGGTCGCCCAGGTGTCCATGATGTCGGGGTCGCCCGTGAAACCGCCCGGCTGATCGCGCTGGGACTCGGCGTACCCGTCCGGAACGTCGGTCGACGGATCGATCGGCAGGGCCGACTCGGCCGGCAGCAGCGGGCTCTCATAGTCGGGCTCGCCCTCGGCATCCAGCGAATACCACACCGGGAACGGCACCCCGAAGAACCTCTGGCGCGAGATCAGCCAGTCACCGTTGAGGCCCGAGACCCAGTTGTCATAGCGATGACGCATGTGTTCGGGGACCCACTGGATCTCGCCGCCCCGCATGAGCAGGTCCTGCTTGAGGGCTTCGTCGCGGCCGCCGTTCCTGATATACCACTGCCGGGTCGAGATGATCTCGAGCGGCTTGTCGCCCTTCTCATAGAAGTTGGCCTTGCGCTGGGTCGCGGTCGGCTCACCAGCCAGGTCGCCCGAATCGCGGAGCAGCTGGACCATCGCCTCGCGCGCGGAGAAGGTCGTCTTGCCGGCCAGCTCCGCATACGCCGACTCGTTGGGGATCCACTCCGGGGTCTCGCGATGCAGTCGGCCATCGCGACCGACGATCGTGCGGGTCGGGAGCTGGAGTTCGCGCCACCACTGGACGTCGGTCAGGTCGCCGAAGGTGCAGCACATCGCGATGCCCGCGCCCTTGTCGATCTCGGCGGCGGGATGGGCCAGTACCGGCAGCTCGACACCGAAGACGGGCGACTTCACGGTCGTGCCGAACAACTGCTGATAGCGCTCGTCGTCAGGGTGGGCGATCAGCGCACAGCACGCGGCCAGCAGCTCGGGGCGCGTGGTCTCGATATAGACCCTGCCGTCGGCGAACAGCTCGCCACTCTGCGGCTGGGTCAGGGCAAAGCCGACCTTGTGATAGGCACCCGGATAGTCGCGCGCCTCGAGCTCGGCCTGGGCAACCGCGGTCTGGAAGGTGACGTCCCACATGGTCGGCGCCTCCGAGAGATAAGCCTCCCCCCGCGCGTGATTGCGCAGGAACGCGAGCTGCGAAATGCGCAGCGTCTCGTCGGAGATGGTCGTGTAGAGGTGATCCCAGTCGACCGACAGGCCGACGCGACGCCACAGGTTCTCGAAGACCTGCTCGTCGACCTGGGTCAGCTCATGGCACAGCTCGACGAAGTTGGGCCGGCTGATCGGGATCTGGCGCTTGGGGTCGGGCTTCGCCGGCGGCGTGAAGTCCGGGTCATAGGCGACATGGGGATCGCACCGGACGCCGTAATAGTTCTGGACCCGCCGCTCGGTCGGCAGCCCGTTGTCGTCCCAGCCGAGGGGATAGAACACCTTCTTGCCGGTCATCCGCTGATAGCGGGCGATCAGGTCGGTGTGGGTGTAGGAGAAGACATGACCGACGTGGAGCGAACCAGAGACGGTGGGTGGGGGAGTGTCGATCGCGAAGACCTGGGCGCGCGCCGCGGCAACGGACTCGGGATCGTTGATGTCGACCTCGGGCCGGACGAACTCATAGGTCTTGTCCTCAGCCCACACCGCCGCCCACTTCTCCTCCAGGCCTTCGAGTGCAGGCTTGTCGGGGACGCGGGCGGCGGGCTGGGAGTGCTCAGTCATGCGGTGAATCCTAAACGGCAGGCGCGACACTTTTTTGTCGCGCCGCCGCTCGGACTCAGGCGAGGGCCATGATCTCCGTTCGGAGCGAGTCAGGGGTGGTGAGCTTGTTCATGTCGAGGGTCTTGCCGTTGACCTGGATGCTCGGGGTTCCCGTGACACCGGAGCGACCGGCCTCGTCGTCGACCTTGTTGACGAAGGAGCTGAAACGCTTGTTGGCATAGCACGAGTTGAACTGGTCGAGGGCCTCCCCGGTGATCCCGGCCTGGGCGGTGAAGTCCTTGGTCAGGTTGTCGTTCGTGTAGCCATTGCCCTCCTGGGAAGGCTGATGGGCGAAGACCGCGTTGTGATATTCGGCGTAGTGCCCCGCGACATCGGCGCACACGGCTGCATTGGCTGCCCGCGTCGACGAGTCGTTGCGCAGGTTGGTGTCCAGGAAGGTCATGGTGCGGTATTCGAGTTGGATATCGCCGCTCTTGGCGAGTCCCTCGAGGCTGGAGCCGAAGTTGCGCTCGAAGTTGGCGCAGGCGGGGCACTG
Organism: uncultured Enemella sp.; assembly: GCA_964515145.1. Classification (GTDB taxonomy): domain Bacteria; phylum Actinomycetota; class Actinomycetes; order Propionibacteriales; family Propionibacteriaceae; genus Enemella. Next base: position 21,470 of record CAZEVN010000005.1, on the reverse strand, counting down.
ATAGTCGAGGAAGAGAGCCACGACCGGTGCGTTCGGCTTGGCGTTCCCGGACCACACCTTCATGCCACTCTGGTTGGCATTCGCGCTCGGTGGCGCCGAAGCGGCCTGCGAGTCATTGAAGCGATTGACGAGCAGGAAGACACCGACGACCAGGGCGATCGTGACGACCGCCGCCACCGCGATGATGGCGATGCGCTGGTTCTTCTGCTTCTTGGCCTGCGCGATCTGGGCCGCCCGCATCTGGGCGCGACGGCTGTCGGTCTTGGCGGGCTTGTGCTTGCTCATCGGATGGATTCCTCTTTCGGTGCATCTTCGTCGACGAAGTCGTCGTCGTTCAGGTCGGGGTAGTCGTCGGTGCCGAACAACTTCCGGTCGAGGCTGAACCGGCTCCGCGGCCGGAACACCAGCCAGGCGGCCAGGAGCATCAGGCCAAGATCACGGGCGATGTCCCAGGGATATTTGGCCTGCGCCTCCTCGAGCGCGATGGCACCGCCACCGCCGAAGCAGCCGCAGTCAATCGCCAGACCGCGAGCCCAGGCCTGGGCGATGCCGATCACGAACGCCAGCATGATCAGCCCACTCAGCACGGCTGCGGGGCGGATGAACAGCCCCAGGATCAGGAGGACGCCGAGGATGACTTCGACGAACGGGAGCAGATAGCCCACCACGACCGCCAGGTCATAGGGCAGGATCTGATAGCCGCGAACGGCCAGCACCGATTCCTCGAGATAAGGAATCTTCAGCCCGCCTGCCACGAGCCAGACGACGCCGAGGACGAGGCGGGCGGCGAGACCGAACCAATCGGCCAGGGAGTTCGTGGATAGACGGTCGCGGACCGACAGGGCAGTGCTCGTCATGGCAACAGCATAGGATGCCGATTGAAATGCAAACTAATCATGAGAAGGTTGTCGCTGAACTCACGTCGCGATGGCCAGAAAACCGTGTCGCCCCCTCTCTCGACCGGATCAGAGCCGTGTTGGAGCTGCTCGGCGATCCCCAGCGGACCTCCCCGGTCATCCAGATCACCGGCACGAACGGCAAGGGCTCGACCGCGATCATGATCGAGTCGCTCCTGCGCGCCGCCGGATTGCGCACGGGGCGCTATTCCTCCCCGCACCTGGTCGATGTCACCGAACGCATCGCCATCGATGGCCGGCCCATCAGCCGCGAACGCTTCGGCGAGGTCTGGGCCGACGTGAAGCCCTATGTGGAGATCGTCGACGAGCAACTCCTCGACGGCGTGCAGATGACCTTCTTCGAGGTGCTGACCGCGATGGCGTACGCGGCGTTCGCCGATGCCCCGGTCGATGTCGCCATTGTCGAGGTCGGACTGGGGGGCACGTGGGATGCCACCAACGTCGCCGATGCCCAGGTGGCCGTCGTCATGCCGATCGATCTCGACCACACTCACCTGCTCGGCACCACGCTGACCGAGATCGCGACCGAGAAGGCCGGGATCATCAAGCCCGGCTCCCATGCGATCCTGGCCGGTCAGGAGCTGGAGGCCGCGACCGTGCTGTTGCGTCACTGCTCGGATGTCGGTGCGCTGGTGCAGCGCGAGGGCGTCGACTTCGGGCTGCTCGAGCGCAGCCTCGCCGTCGGCGGCCAGCTGATCCGGCTCAACGGTGCCGAAGGGCCCGTCGACGACATCCATCTCCCCCTGCACGGCCTCCATATGGCCCGCAATGCCGGTGTCGCCCTGGCCGCGGTCGAGGCCTTCCTCGGCATGAAGGCGCTCCCCGCCGACCTGATCCGAGAGGGTCTGGGCGAAGTGTCCGCACCGGGTCGGCTCGAGGTCATCCGCCAGTCGCCGCCCATCGTGCTCGAAGGGGCTCACAATCCGCACGCCGCGGCGGCCGCAGTCGAGGCGGTGAGTGAGGCGTACGCCTTTGATCCGCTGATCGGGGTGATGGCCATGATGCGCGACAAGAACGTCGAGGCGGTGTTGCGCGTCTGGGAGCCGCTGATGTCCGAGGTCATCTGCACACGCGTCGCGTCGACCGACCGGGGCCTGCCGCCCGAGGAGCTGGCGGAGCTGGCGGGGGAGGTGTTCGGTCCCGAGCGGGTACGCCGGGCCGATTCCCTGGCCGACGCCCTCGAACTGGCCACCACGCTGGCCGATACGGATGCGGGCCAGCCGGGCGTACTCGTCACGGGATCGGTCATCGCCGCCGGTGAGGCCCGAGCACTCCTGGCGACCGACGATCTGGCGCGGGACGCCGATGAGATCGACTGGGACGCTGAGGATCACGGTGGCACCATCGACGAACTGGGCGCGGATCACGAGCACGGGGAGGACGACTGATGCTGACTGAGGGCAACCCCATGGGCAAGGTCATGATGGCCGTGCTCATCTTCGAGGCGATCACGATCGGTCTGTCCATCCCGGTGATGATCATGGTGTCGGGGGTCTCCCCCCTGGTGGCGGGCCTGGCCGGAGGGGCCGCGGCCCTGCTCGCGGTGGTGGCCGCCGGCCTGATGCGTCGCCCGACGGTCGGCTATCCGCTCGGATGGGCGACCCAGGTGGCGGCGATCGCGCTCACCTTTCTCACCATCGGCATGCTTGTCATGGGTGTGATGTTCGCCTGTCTCTGGACCGTCTGTTTCGTCCTCGGCAAGCGTCTCGAAGCCCAGCAGGCAGCCTCACACTGAGATCTTGGCCATACCCGCCGAGGGAAATCGAACCGCACACTAGGGTGCGGCCATGACTGAACGCACCTTGGTCCTGATCAAGCCCGATGCAGTGCGGCGCGGGCTGATCGGCGAGATCCTCAGCCGCTACGAACGCAAGGGCCTGACGGTCGTGTCCGCCGAGTTGCGGACCGCGACGCCCGAGGTGCTCGATCAGCACTATGCCGAGCACGTGGAGAAGGGCTTTTATCCCGAACTCCGCGAGTTCATGATGACCGGGCCGCTGCTCGCGCTCATCCTCGAGGGCGATTCGGCGATTCCGGTGGTCCGGGCCCTCAACGGCGCGACAGACGGACGCAAGGCCGAGCCCGGCACGATCCGCGGCGATTGGTCCCTGTCCAACCAGGCCAACCTCGTGCACGGCTCCGACTCACCCGAGTCGGCGATGCGTGAGATGGCGATCTGGTTCGGCTGAGCCGCGGGACAGCCCGTCCGGTGGTTGGCCCGGGCGTCAATGGCTGCGTACCCTTGATCGGGTTATGACTGAGACCACGCTGCCACCCGCCCCCGACTCGATCTTTGACCGACTCGAGCCGCTGCTGCCGCATGTCAGCAAGCCGATCCAATATGTCGGCGGTGAACACAACAGTGTGGTGAAGGACTGGGACGCCGCCAGCGTGCGCTGGTGCCTGATGTATCCGGATGCCTATGAGATCGGCCAGCCCAACCAGGGCGTCGCCATCCTCTATGAGGTCCTCAACGAGCGTGACTGGATCCTGGCCGAGCGCACCTATTCGGTGTGGCCCGATATGGAGGCCAAGCTGCGGGAGAACGGGCTGACGCAGTTCACGCTCGACAGCCATCGACCCGTCGGTGCCTTCGACGTTTTCGGGGTGTCGTTCTCGACCGAACTCGGTTATACGAACCTGCTCACAGCCATCGACCTGGCCGGAATGCCGCTGCGCGCCATCGAGCGGCGCGAATTCGATCCGATCGTGATCGCGGGCGGCCATGCGGCCTTCAACCCCGAGCCGATCGCCGACTTCATCGACGCGGCGGTGCTCGGCGACGGCGAGGAGATCTCGCTGAAGATCTCCGAGGTCATCGCCGAATGGAAGGACGAGGACCGCCCCGGTGGCCGTGACGGGCTGCTGCTCCGCCTCGCGGAGACCGGTGGGGTCTATGTCCCGAAGTTCTATGACGTCGAATATCTCCCCGACGGACGCATCATGCGGGTCTCGCCCAACCAGGCGGGCGTACCCTTCCGGGTCGCCAAACACACCCTCATGGACCTGGACGCCTGGCCCTATCCGAAGAAGCCGCTGGTCCCGCTCGCCGAGACCGTGCACGAGCGCTATTCGGTGGAGATTTTCCGAGGATGTACGCGCGGTTGCCGCTTCTGCCAGGCCGGCATGATCACGCGACCGGTCCGCGAGCGCAGCATCGACACCATCGGGGCGATGGTCGAACACGGGCTGCAGGCGACCGGCCTCGAGGAGGTCGGCCTGCTGTCGCTGTCGAGTGCGGACCACACCGAGATCGGTGAGGTCGCGAAACAGCTGGCCGATCGCTATGACGGCAGCAACGTGTCGTTGTCGCTCCCGTCCACCCGCGTCGATGCGTTCAACATCACCCTCGCCAACGAGTTGTCGCGCAACGGCCGCCGTTCCGGACTCACGTTCGCCCCGGAGGGTGGCTCCGAGCGGATGCGGAAGGTCATCAACAAGACCGTCGACGAGGAGGACCTGATCCGGACCGTCGCGACGGCGTATGCCAACGGTTGGCGCCAGGTGAAGCTCTATTTCATGTGTGGCCTGCCGACCGAGACCGACGAAGACGTCCTCGCGATCGCCGACCTGGCCCGCCGGGTCATCGAGACGGGCCGGAAAGAAGCGGGTACGCGCGACATCCGGTGCACCGTGTCGATCGGTGGGTTCGTGCCCAAGCCGCATACGCCCTTCCAGTGGGCGGCCCAGCTCGACGTCGAGACGACGGACGCACGGCTGCAGAAACTGCGCGACGCGATCCGGGCCGACAAGCAATATGGCCGGGCCATCGGGTTCCGTTATCACGACGGCAAGCCCGGCATCATCGAAGGACTGCTGTCGCGCGGTGATCGGCGCGTCGGTCGGGTCATCGAAGCGGTCTGGCGCGATGGTGGGCGTTTCGACGGCTGGTCGGAGCACTTCTCCTATGAGCGCTGGACGGCGATGGCCGAGCGTGAGCTGGCGGCGTTCGGCGTAGACACGGGCTGGTTCACCACCCGTGAGCGCGACTATGACGAGGTCCTGCCGTGGGATCACCTCGACTCCGGCCTCGATCGCGACTGGCTGTGGGAGGACTGGCAGGACGCCCTCGACGAGGTTGAGGTCGATGACTGCCGGTGGACGCCGTGCTTCGATTGTGGGGTCTGCCAGGAGCTCGACACCGAGATCCAGATCGGCCCTACGGGCAAGGTCCTGCTGCCCCTGCCGACGGTTCGGTCGACGCTGCTGGCTGATGGGTGACACCGAGGTGCCCCTAGCCTGAGTCATCATCGTGCCGACTCAGGAGTGAACGTTGTCCCCCAAACGATTCCTGCCCACGACCATCGCTACCGCAGCTCTGCTGGCCGTCAGCGCCTGTGGTGGCCAGTCCACCTCCACTGCTCCGGCGAACACCGCTCCGGCAGATGCGTCGGCGCCGGCCGCGTCCTCCGCCCCCGCCACCACGCAGGCCGATTCGAATGCTCCGGCTGTCAAGCCCTGTGAGGCGTTGACCCCCGAGGAAGTGACCGAGATCTCGGGTGTCCAGATCACGGGCACCCGGGAGAGCTCGATCCTGGGGATGGACTCCTGCGACTATCAGACCGCCAGTGTGATGGATGGTCTCACGGCCTCAAGCCAGTCCGGTCCGATGCAGGGCACGCTCGATGCCCAGATGCAGGGCGTGAAGATCGGGATTCCCAACGCGCAGATCAGCAAGGTGGAAGTGGCCGGGGCCAAGGACGCCCGGATCGCCGAGGGCACCACCTCCGGCGTACCCATTGTCATGGTGGCGTTCACCAAGGGGAGCGGGCTCTATCTGGTCACGCTGGCGCACAGCGAGTCCGAGGCTCCGCAGGTCAAGGACATGGCGATGCGCCTGGCCGGTGCCATGGCGGCGTGACCGCATCCTCGAACGACATGAGGCCGGTCCGATCGGACCGGCCTCAAGTTTGAGTGCCCGGATCAGCCCTCGAGCACCTCGATGGGGGTGTCCCCGTTGGGTTCGGCGGTCAGGCCGTCGGTCGGCCGCGCCGAGGGTTCGCTGACCTTCAGGACCGCCTTCACCTTCGGATAGCGCGGCTGCCACATCAGTTCGTGGATCTCCTGAATCGGATTGGTGAGTGTCGCCCGCGCGACACCGTCCTCCTGGGCCGCCTCGGCGACCTTCATCGCAACCGCGGCCGAGACCGCCCGAAGCTGGGACAGCCCGGGCAGGACGGGCGAACCCTTCCTCGTGGCATTGCTCATCTCGGCCACAGCGATGGCCGCGGCCGCGATCATGTTGTCGGTCACCTTGCTGGCCTTGATCGCGATCGTGCCCAGCCCGATCCCGGGGAACACGAGCGCATTGTTGGCCTGCGCGATCTCGAAATCCGTCCCGGCGTGGTGGACCGGCTTGAACGGGGATCCCGTCGCCATCAGGGCACGACCGTGGGTCCAGGTGATCACATCGGCCGGGATGGCCTCCGACTTGGAAGTCGGATTGGACAGCGGCATGATGATCGGCCGCTCACAGTGAGCCGCCATCGTGGTGACGATCTCCTTGGTGAAGGCACCCGGCTGGGCCGAGGTGCCGATCAGGATCGTCGGGTGCACGTTCTTGACGACGTCGACGAGGTCGTAGCGACCGGGGGCACTGAGCTCCCAGTCGGCCAGTTCTGCTTCGTCGCGGGCATAGCGCTCCTGGAACGGGCGGGTCTTCGTGCCCGTATGGAGCAAGCCGCGGCTGCCGAGGCCCCAGAAGAGTTTGGTGGCCTCATCGGGGTCGGCACCCTCCCGGATCATGATGTCGCGCATCAGGTCGGCGATGCCGACGCCCGCAGTGCCGGCACCGTGGATGACAATCCGCTGGTCACTGAGCCGCTCGCCCTTGGCCTTGACCGCCGACAGCGCAGCAGCGGCCACCACAGCTGCAGTGCCCTGGATGTCGTCGTTGAACGTGCAGTAGTCCTCGCGATAGGTCTCGAGGACCCGGTGGGCGTTGTTGGCACCGAAATCCTCGAAATGGAGCAACGCATTCGGGAAGTGCTTCTGGACCGACTTCACAAAACGTTCGATGAACTCGTCATATTGTGCGCCGCGCACGCGCGCCTTACGGACGCCCAGATAGTTGGGGTCGTTGAGGAGTTCGAGGTTGTCGGTGCCCACATCGAGGACGATGGGGAGACCCCGCAGTGGGTGGATGCCAGCTGCGGTCGTATAGACCGCGAGCTTGCCGATCGAGATGCGGATGCCGCCGACACCTTGGTCGCCGATGCCGAGGATGCCCTCGGAATCGGTTGCCACCACGACGTCGACATCACTCGAATGCGCGCCATAGGACTCCAGGGCGAAGTCGATGCCCTCGGGTTCGTCGATCGACAGATAGATGCCCCGGGCCCGGTCGAAAGTGCTGGAGAATTTCTGGATCGCCTCGCCGACGGTCGGCGTATAGATGATCGGCAGCATTTCATCGAGGTGCTCGGTGACCAGTCGATAGAACAGGATCTCGTTCAGGTCCTGCAGCGAATTGAGATAGACATATTTCGCCAGGTTGTCGGGCCGCGCCTTGAACTGCGTATATACGCGCTTCAGCTGCTCTGCCATCGTGTTCACGGCCGGGGGCAGAAGACCGGTGAGGCCGAGCGCGCGGCGCTCCTCTGCGGTGTAGCCGGGGCCGAAATTGAGCATGGGACGGGCCAGGACCTGGCGGCCGCGGACCGCGATCTCTGCCGTCTCGACACCGTTGACGGTGTGGAACTGGAACTGACGAGGCATGCCCCGAACACTAATACGCGCCTGCGCGAGTGCCGAGCGTGCTCACGGGCTGCACACCGCGCATTCCTGTGCCCCCTCGCGAAACTGACTAGAGTTGGGCGTCGTGGCCCAGAGCAAGCGCAAGCAACCCGAACAACAGGCACCCCCGGTGCAGAAATTGCGAATCCGGTACGCCAAGCGCGGCCGGGCCCGCTTCACCAGTCACCGTGACTTCGGCCGGGCTTTCGAGAGAGCACTGCGGCGGGCACAGATTCCCATGGCCTATTCGTCCGGGTTCAATCCCCATCCTCGGGTCTCGTTCGCGAATGCGGCACCCACCGGTGCGGCGACCGAGGCCGAATATCTTGAGATCGGCCTTGCGCAACGGTGCGACCCCGACCGCGTCCGCGAGGCCCTGGACGCCGCGCTGCCGCCCGGGCTCGACGTGTTGACGGTGGTCGAAGCCGCTGGGGGAGGCCTGGCGGATCGGCTGACCGGATCCCGCTGGCGGATCGTCTGGCCGGAAGCAGCGCCCGAGTTGTTGGAGCGGGCCGTCGCCGCTTTTCTTGCCACCGATGAGGTGCTGGTCGAGCGACTAACCAAGAACGGGATCCGCAGCTTCGACGCCCGGGCCGCGGTGATCGAACTCAGCATCCGCTCCGACGGGCTCGAGCTGTTGACGCGACACCTGGTCCCTCTCGTCCGCCCCGACGACGTCGTTCAGGGTCTTGGCATCGTTACCCCGGAGCTGGTTGTCCCGCCCGGAATCCTGTTCACACGCTTGGAACAAGGGGAGTTGGCGGGGTCCGTTATCGGGGACCCCCTGGCCATCTGACGCGCTCGAGCAAAGGTGAATTGGCTGCCCTCTGGGGAGAATTGGCTTGGCTGTGGGATACTGGCCGAAGGTTCGGGGCGCCGCCGGTGCCCCACCGTCCCGTGCAGCTGGTGACGCAGTGATGTGACAGGTCATTGCGCGAGTCCGGACCCGCGACGCATTGCGACCGCGGACGACGACGCCTGGCCGGGACGAAACCGCCCAGCTTCTGCTGCGTTGCCCGGGATGTGCTCTGCTCCCCGGCCGATGCACAGCGTACGAACCGGCTGTCCCGGCCGGTTGAAGGAGAGCGCATGCTCGAAGAGCCCGACGCACCACAGACCCCGTCCGTCGATCACGATCTGCCTACCCCGCCGCGGGGCCGCCGTTCCGCCAGCAGGCCGGCAGGCCCGCCCAAGCCCGTGACCGAAACCTCTCCCGCCTTCGAGGCCGAGCTCCAGGCCCGCCTGGAGGCCCAGCTCACGCCGCGTGCCCAAGACGGATCCGGCGATGATGCCGGGGCCGACGCGCCGGCCGCTGCTCCGAGCGAAGAGACAGCCCGCCCCGCCCGCAAGAGGGCGCCTCGCAAGCGGGCCGCAGCCGAGAGCGATGACGCCGCCCCGCGGACTCGGCGTACTCGGAAGACCACCGAACCCGACGGGGAAGCCGCGCCGACCCGCCGCCGCACCCGCAAGACTGCGGTCGCAGCTCCCGCGGACGACGCCGGCGACACGGCCGCCGAGCCGAGCGTGGCCGATCAGGTCGCCGAGCGCCTGCGAGCCCAGGGGGCGGAGCTCGAGACCGCAGCACCGGAGGTGACGGACGAGACTTCCGAACCCTCCGACGCAGCAGAGGTTGCCGTCCCCGTCGTTGAAGACGACGCCACTGAGGCAGTCTCCGACGACACCGAGGTGGAAGCCGGAACTGACGAGTCCGCGGAAGACTCGGACGAGTCCGATGACTCTGCGGATGACGCGGGCGACGATGATTCTGATTCCGAGTCAGACGATGACTCGGATTCGGATTCCGACGATGACTCGGATGACGACTCCGATGACGATTCGGATTCGGATGACGACTCGAGCGAGGCGAGCGACACGGGTACGCGCCGCCGCCGTCGTCGTCGGGGCGGTCGTCGCCGTCGCCGCAGCAGCACCAGCGACACCAACGAGAACTCTGATTCTGGTGATGATTCCGGTGACTCGGATGACTCGGACGACAGCAGCGATGACTCGAATGACGACGGCTCCTCGGACGCCGAGGCTTCGTCGGATGACTCGGACAGCGAGGACACGGGTACGCGTCGGCGTCGGCGTCGGCGCCATCGCCGTGGCGAGGACACCGGGGACACGGACGACTCCGATGCCGATGTGGTCGTCAAGGTGCGAGAGCCACGCCGCAGCCGGACCGACGAGGTCACCGGCATCGAGGGATCGACCCGCATGGAGGCCAAGCGTCAGCGCCGGCGCGAGGGCCGGGCGGCCGGGCGTCGCCGGGCCCCGATCCTGAGCGAGGCCGAGTTCCTCGCCCGCCGCGAGTCCGTCAAGCGCACGATGGTCATCCGGCAGAACGACGAGTTGGCGCAGCTCGCCGTGCTCGAGGACAACGTTCTGGTCGAGCACTATGTCGACCGCGCGTCTGCAACGTCCCTCATCGGCAATGTGTATCTCGGCCGGATCCAGAACGTCCTGCCCTCCATGGAGGCTGCGTTCATCGACATCGGCCGCGGGCGCAACGCCGTGCTCTATGCGGGTGAGGTCGACTGGGATTCCTTCGGTGCCGAGGGCCAGTCGCGCCAGGTGGAGAAGGTGCTCAAGTCGGGCCAGACGATCCTGGTCCAGGTCACCAAGGACCCTGTGGGGGCCAAGGGTGCCCGCCTGACCAATCACATTTCGCTGCCGGGGCGCTACATCGTGTATTCGCCGGGCGGTCACCTGTCCGGCATTTCTCGCAAGCTCCCCGATACCGAACGGCGCCGGCTCAAGGAGATCCTCGGTGACCTCGTGGGCGAAGACGCGAGCGTCATCGTGCGGACGGCTGCCGAGGGTGCCTCGGAGGACGAGCTCGTTCGCGACGTCAACCGCCTCAAGGCCCAGTGGGAGAGCATCGAGAAGAAGGTGAAGGGTGGCCAGGCTCCGCAGCAGCTCTATGCGGAGCCCGACGCCACCGTCCGGATTGTCCGCGACCTCTTCACCGAGGACTTCGGCAAGCTGATCATCGACGGCAATGGTGGGGCGAACGACGCCTATGACACTGTCACCGGCTATGTCGCCCATGTCGCACCTCACCTCGCCGAGCGCATCGAGCGCTGGGACAGCACGGCTGACGGCGATGTCTTCTCCGCGCATCGGATCGATGAACAGATCGCGAAGGCACTGGAGCGCAAGGTCTATCTGCCGTCCGGTGGTTCGCTCGTCATCGACCGCACCGAGGCCATGACCGTCATCGATGTCAACACGGGCAAGTTCACCGGCTCGGGTGGCAACCTCGAGGCGACCGTCACCAGCAACAACCTGGAGGCTGCCGAGGAAGTCGTCCGGCAACTCCGGCTGCGCGATATCGGCGGCATCATCGTGATCGACTTCATCGACATGGTCCTGCCGAGCAACCGCGAGCTGCTGTTGCGACGCCTTGTGGAGTGCCTGGGACGGGACCGTACGCGGCACCAGGTAGCCGAGGTCACGAGCCTTGGCCTTGTGCAGATGACGCGCAAGAAGATCGGCACCGGTCTCGCAGAGGCCTTCACGGAGACGTGTGAACACTGCAAGGGCCGCGGCTATGAGATCCACGATCTCCCGGTCGAGTCCCAGTCGCAGGCCGACGGGGGAGAGCGCAGCCGACGCGGGCGCGGGGGCCGCAACTCCAACGGCAATTCGGGCGGAAACGATTCCGGTCGGGGTGATTCCAACCGGGGCGATTCCGGTCGTAGTTCCGGTCGCAGTCGTCGTGGTCGAGGCGATCGGTCGGAGCAGGATCACAGCCATGACGGAGATTCCGCGTCGACCGAGTCGGGCGATACCGATGTCGTCGAGCACGTGAGTCATGCCAATGGGATCGCCGCCATCGTGGCTGCGAGCAAGCCGGCCGCGGAAAGCGTCCCCGATGAGCCTGTCGAGGAAGCCAACCAGGACGCTCCCGAGTCCGGCGACGCTGCGGACCAGGTGGAGACCTCTGAGCCCACGCTTCCGGTGGAGCCCGCAGAAGAGGTGCCCTCGACTGTGGAGCCCCCGGCTGTGGAGCCCCCGGCTGTGGAGCCCTCGGCTGGGGAGGAGCCCCCGGCTGTGGAGCCGGACGGCCACGCACCGGCCGATGACCCTGTCGAGGCGCAACCTGATGTCGAGATCGAGCCAGCGAGCGTACCCGTCGAGGAAGCGGCCCACTCCGAGGTGGAGTCCGCCGACCAGTCCGCGGGGGCCGAGTCCGATGAAACGGAATCGGAGGAGTCGCAGGCCTGATCGATCGCACGTGGTGCGGGCTCTCGTGATTGCCGAGGCCGAGGTTGCCCGCCATGGGCTTCCGTTGGGCTCTTCAGCGCCCCTTGGCCGCTTGAGCTTGCGCCCCACCGCAATCAGCTTGTCTTCGCCTCTAGGGCTCCCCGTGCACCGGGGGCGGAGTCGGCGAGGGCAAGCTGAATCGAATTTGGGCCCGAGGGAGCGGACGCTCAAGTGGGTAAGGGGCGCTGACTGCCGGGAACGGACGCTGAATGCCGGGTTTTCTGCCGCGGTTCATGGTTTCGGGCGAGTTCGGCAGGGTGGGGTACGGCTGCGCGGCGGAAGGGCAAGCTGAATGGGCGCCATCCCGTCGCCACCCTCGAAGTCCCAACGGCGCGATCACCGGCCATGGCAGGCGGGCCAGGGGCTGCAGGCCGCTGGGGCCCTCTGCTGCATTTCTCCGTTCGGCCACCGTGATTCGGGCAGCCACTGCTGGAAACGCTGAAAGGCCCCACCCGATGAAATCGGATGGGGCCTCTCGGCTCACTTGCGAAGGAAGGATTCACCAACCTCCGTCAAAGGGTGATGCTCAGGCCTTGTTGGCGGAGGAGCGAGCGCGAGCGGTGGCCTTCTCGGCCTCGTCGGCAGCCTTCTCGGTCTGCTCGGCGGCCTTCTGGCTCATCTTGACGGTCTGCTCGGCAGCCGCGTCAACGTTCTTCTCGAACTGCTGGGTCGCGCGCTCGGCAACCTGGTTGGCGGAGTTCTCGAGCTCGGTGGCCGACTTGACGAGGGCCTCCTGGGTCTGGATGGCTACCTTCTCGGCGCGGGCGCGGGCCTCTTCGAAGCGGGCCATGGCCTGCTCGCCAGCGGCCTCGGCCTGACGCTGCAGCACGTTCAGGTACTCAACGTTGGCGTCGGCAACCTTCTTGGAGAGGTCGCGGGAGAACTCGATGGCCTTGGACCAGAAGTCGAAGACCTGGTCGATGCCCTGCTGAACACGCTCGTTGGCAGCGTTCGCATCAACGGTCATGGTCTGGCCGTCGAAGGCCTTCTTGCTCTCGTCGAAAATCGACTTGACAGCCTCGGTCCACTTGGCCTGGGCTTCCTTGGCGTTGGCGTAGTACTGCTCGGAGATGGAGCTCATGTGGATGTTTCCTTCCGGTGGCTTGGTGTCCGTTGTGTTCGAATGATTGAAATACTACGCAGCGCTTGCTTGGTAAGTCAATCATCGCGTTCCGTTCTGCGGGCCACCTCAAGGATTTCCTTTGTGTGCAAGGAAAGCGAGGCGATTGGCGCGTGGTTCGCAGAATGGCACGGGCTAATCGGGGGCCGCTCATCCTGAGAGAGCGACTGCATATCCGGGCGGATATCGCCCGTTGTTCGCTTGGTGTTGGTTGATTTCCCGAACGCCGTTAACCAGGCATTCAGCGCGAGGAGTGGCGCTGTCGCAGGCTGCGATAAACGCCCAGGACGACGTCCTTCTCCTCATCCGTCAGCACGGGATCGGCCAGAATGGCGGATTCCGCGGTGGTTCGCTCCGCCGGCTCCGGTGTCTCGAGCACGCCCGATTGGCTCAGTAGGTATTCGGTGGAGATATTCAGGGCCTCAGCAATGGAGCGCACCACCTTGAGGGATGGCTGGTGCAGTCCGCGCTCGATCTGACTCAGATAGGCATTCGACACGTTGCTGAGCGCGGCCAGCTGGCGGAGGGACATCGCCGACAGTTGTCGCTGGGCGCGAATAAAGGTGCCGAGGGAGGAGTTCGCGCTGAGCAGGCTGGTGGGTTCGGCGCGTCTGTCCATGGTCGTGGGACTGGCGGACTCTTTCGGCGCGGACACTCTGTTACTCCTCATCCTGTGCGCGGGCGGCTCGTTCGAGAATCGAGCGTTCTGACAGTCGACTGTATGCCTCCTGTGCAATCGATTCCGCCAAAGGCACGCCTTGGTTGGGAACCCGATCGACGTTCATCAACTCTGAGCGGAGCACTCGGTTTGACCGTCGGCTCCGCCGGGCGTACTGTTGATCCTCGGTGCATTGAGGTCATGCCGTCGCGTGATCCGGGCATCCTCCCACAGACCGGGCCGGTTCGAGCTGTCGCATGACTTCGAGTGGCTCACCGACGAATAAGAGAGTAGGTCAGGCGTGTACGCGATCGTGCGTAGTGGCGGCCGCCAGCACAAGGTTGCCGTTGGCGACGTCGTCGAAATCGACAAGGTTGCTGACGAGGTCGGTTCCAATGTGAAGCTGCAGCCGTTGCTGTTGGTCGACGGCGAGACCGTCACCTCGGATTCCGATTCGCTCGGCAAGGCCACGGTCACCGCTGAGGTGTTGGCCGAGACCAAGGGTCCGAAAATCCGGATCCAGAAATACAAGAACAAGACTGGGTACAAGAAGCGCCAGGGCCATCGCCAGCGCTACACCCAGATCAAGGTCACCGGCATCGAGGCCTGAGGAGGGACTGAACCATGGCAACAAAGAAGGGCGCATCCTCGACCAAGAATGGTCGCGATTCGAATGCGCAGCGCCTCGGCGTTAAGCGTTTCGGCGGTCAGCTGGTCAATGCGGGCGAGATCATCGTCCGTCAGCGTGGCACCCACTTCCATCCGGGCGACGGTGTCGGCCGCGGTGGCGATGACACACTTTTCGCACTGCGTGAGGGCCACGTCGAGTTCGGCACCCGTCGCGGTCGCCGGGTGGTCAACATCCAGCCGGTCGAGGTGGCAGCTGCGACCGAGTGAGGCTGCGGCGTACGCCGATCGAATCTTCGCCGAGGGCGGTCCCCGTTGGGGCCGCCCTCGGTCGTTATCGCGGTCGTTGAGCTTGTTGAAATCCCTTCCGATCCCTACCTACTAGAATGCGGGCCCATGGCTATTCCCTCCTTTGTCGACCAGGTCACCCTGGAGGTCTCCGGCGGCAACGGAGGCCACGGCTGTGTGTCGGTGCATCGCGAGAAGTTCAAACCTCTCGGCGGTCCCGACGGTGGCAACGGGGGCGACGGTGGCTCGATCATCCTGCGGGTGGATCCGAGCCTGACGACGCTGGTCGAATATCACCGGCAGTCCCGTCGGAAGGCCACCAACGGCCAACCCGGCAAGGGCGATAACCAGAACGGCGCCCGCGGAGGTGACGTGGTGCTCGTCGTGCCGGACGGGACGGTGGTCACCGACGCCGCCTCGGGCGAGGTGCTGGCCGACCTGACCGGCGCCGGCGCCGAGCTCGTCGTGGCAGCTGGCGGCAAGGGTGGGCTCGGCAATGCTGCGCTCGCGACCGCAGCTCGCAAGGCGCCGGGCTTCGCACTCCTCGGGGAGGAGGGTGAGGTACGCCGGATTTCCCTCGAACTGAAAGTGGTCGCCGATGTCGGGCTGGTGGGTTTCCCCAGCGCCGGCAAGTCGTCGCTCGTGGCGGCGATCTCGCGCGCCAGGCCCAAGATCGCCGACTATCCGTTCACCACGCTCGTGCCCAACCTGGGTGTCGTAGTCGCCGGTGACACGACGTTCACCGTCGCCGATGTGCCCGGGCTGATCGAAGGGGCCTCCGAAGGTCGCGGCCTCGGCCATGACTTCCTGCGTCATATCGAGCGCTGTGCCGCGCTCGTGCATGTCATCGATACCGCCACGTTCGAACCGGGCCGCGATCCGGTGAGCGACCTCGACGTGATCGAGGCAGAGCTGCAGGCCCACGGCGGTCTCGAGGACCGCCCGAGGCTGGTGGCTCTCAACAAGGCGGATGTGCCGGATGGCGCCGAACTGGCCGAGATCGTCCACAGTGACATCGCTGCCCGTGGCTGGCCCGTGTTCGTGATCTCGACCAAGACCGGCGAAGGTCTCAACGCCCTGACCTTCGCCATGGCCGATCTGGTGCGCCATCGCCGCGCCACTGCGCCCGAACCCGAGCGGGCCCGCATCCTTCTGCGGCCCGCGGCGGTCGGTGGCGAGGAGTTCACGATCAAGCAGATCGGCGACGGCGAGGGTGGCACGATGTGGCGCGTACGCGGTGCCAAGCCCGAGCGCTGGGTCCGCCAGACCGACTTCAACAACCCCGAAGCCGTCGGTTACCTCGCCGACCGTCTCAATCGGCTCGGCATCGAGGACCGCTTGCTCACACTGGGGGCGCGGGCCGGTGACGCTGTGGCGATCGGCGGCGACGACGCCGTCGTCTTCGACTTCGCGCCGCAGATCGACATCGGTGCCGAACTGCTGACCCGCCGGGGCGAGGACTCGCGGCTGGTCGAGGAGCGTCCCGCCGCGACGCGGCGCCGCGCCCGCGATGCCGAATATCACGCGGCACGGGCGGAGGAGCAGTCCGCTGAGACCCAGAATGTCCACAGCCGCTATGCGGATCGCCGAAAGGACGCCCATCGCGAGCCCGACTGGGTCGCCGACGACGCTACTGAGCAGGGAGACGCCACATGACGGATGGGCGCGCTGCCCAGTTGTTCGGCACGGCCAGGCGGATCGTCGTCAAGGTCGGATCGTCGTCACTGACGTCCGAGGCCGATGGGCAGCTTGATCCTGATCGGGTGCAGGCACTGGTCGACACCCTGGCTGCGGCCCGCAGCGCAGGACGGGAAGTGGTTCTTGTGTCGTCGGGTGCGATCGCCGCAGGAATCGGCCCGCTCGGGCTCAAGCACCGGCCCAACGACCTCCCGACGCAGCAGGCCGCAGCGTCGGTGGGGCAGGGGCTTCTGGTGGCGCACTACACCCGCCGGTTCCATGAATACGGCTGGCCGGTCGGCCAGATCCTGCTCACGGTCGATGACGTGACGCGCCAGAAGCAATATCGCAATGCCTATCGCACCTTCCAGAAGCTGCTCCAACTCGGCGTGATCCCGATCGTCAATGAGAACGACACGGTCGCGACGCATGAGATCCGATTCGGGGACAACGACCGGCTGGCGGCTCTCGTGGCGCAGCTCGTGCACGCCGATGCGCTGTTCCTGTTCAGTGATGTCGATGCGCTCTATACGGATCACCCCTCCAATCCCGACGCCCGCCGGATCAGCGTGGTGTCGGGGGAGTCCGACCTGACGGGGGTCGACACCAGTCGGACCGGGTCAAGAGTCGGCACCGGAGGCATGACCACCAAGATCGAAGCCGCCCGGATCGCCACGTCGGCCGGGATCCCCGTGCTGGTCACCGCGGCGCGCAATGCGGCGGCGGCACTGAACGGCGATGACGTGGGCACCCGCTTCACCCCGACCGGAAAGCGACGCCCGACTCGGCTGCTGTGGCTGCAGCATGCGTCCTATACCGCCGGTTATCTGCATCTCGACGAGGGCGCGGTGCGAGCAGTGGTCGAACGCAAGGCCTCGCTGTTGCCCGTGGGCATCACCGGGGTCGAGGGCGATTTCTCCTCCGGTGAGCCCGTGAGTGTCGTAGCGCCCGACGGGACTGTCATCGCGCGCGGTCTCGTGAACTTCGATGCCGACGACCTGCGCAGGGTCATCGGTCATTCGATCGCCGAGGCTGGCGAGGAATTCGGCCCCGACTGGGAGCGCGTCGCCGTGCATCGCGATGTGATGGTGGTCCTGACGCGACCCCGAGCCGCCCGGCAGGCCAAGGACTCGGCGGTGGTCGGTCAGCTCTAGGAGCCGATCAACGACCGGACCGCCCGCAGCGCAACAGACAGTCGTGCGAGGTCGGGATCGTGGTCGCGGACCGACGCGACAGTACGCCGGGTCTCCGCCACAGCGGCTCGGGCCGTGCACCAGGCGTTGAGCACCTCCTTCGCGTCGTCGGTGTCCGGCACGGTGGCGAGCGCCTGCACGGTGAGATCGGTGTGAGCCTGCTGCAGGTCGTCGCGCAGGGCGCTGCGGGCCAACGAATCCCATTGGTCCTGCCGGGGCAGGGCCGCGATCTGAGCCTGCAGGGTGTCGAGTCCCAGCTGCTCGGAGAGCTGCATGGCCACCCGCGCGACGACGGATACGCTGCGACCGGTTTGGCCGGCCGTCAGCACGATCGGCAGGGCCTGCGGCAGCGAAGGAGTCCCGGCTACGACACGGGCGAGGTCCTCGGGGACGCCCGCAGCCCTGTATTCGGTGAACCGCTCGCGGATGTTCTGGGCACCCCGGCGACCGAGCCATTCGGTCAGGTGGGACTTGATCTCATCGACCCCGTCGAGGAACTCATCGATGGTCGCCTGCACATCGATCGGGTGGGCGCGGTGGCGCAGCAGCCAGCGGGTGCTGCGCTCGGTCAGCACGCGCAGGTCGAGTCGCATCCGGGTCTGCACGGCGGCGTCGATCCGGTTGTCGAGCTCGGCTGACTCCCGCTCGTGCTGCCCGATGCGGAAGATCGACCGGGACGCGAGTTGGGCCCGGATCACATCAGGAATGCCGGCACCGGTTTCACCTGTCAGTCGAAAGGCCGCGGTGGTGCCGGCCGCGTTGACGAACCGGTTCACCGCGACGGTCGTGATGATCTCGCGATGCAGGCGGTGTTCCTTCATGTTGCCCGCGAACCGCTCGCGCAGTGGGGCCGGGAAATATTGCACCAGCCAGTCGGCAAGATAGGGGTCATCGGGAAGATCGGAAGCGAGCATCTCCCGCTCGAGCCAGATCTTGGTGTAGGACAGCAACGTCGCCAGCTCGGGCGCGACGAGTCCCTGCCCGGCCTCCAGGCGTTCCATCATCTCGGCTGTGCTCGGCAGCTCTTCGAGAGCGCGGTCGAGCAGGCCGATCTCGCTCAGTTGATGCAGCCAGCGCTCATGGTCGCCGGCTTTGCCGCTGGCATGCTCGAGCGAGTTGGCGATGGCGAGGTTCTGGTCATAGTTGTGGGCCAGCACATGTTCGGCGACATCGGCTGTCATGGATTCCAGCAGCGCGTTGCGCTCCGCGATTTTCATGCGCCCGGATTGCACCTCCGGGGCCAGCAGGATTTTGATGTTGACCTCGTGGTCGGACGTGTCGACCCCTGCTGAGTTGTCGATGAAGTCGGTGTTGATGCGACCGCCGGCCTCGGCGTACTCGATTCGGCCGAACTGGGTGAAACCGAGGTTGCCGCCCTCTCCGACCACCTTGCATCGCAGTTCCTTGCCGGTGGCGCGGACGGCGTCATTCGTCTTGTCGCCCACATGGGCATCGGATTCGTTCGAGCCGCGCACATAGGTGCCGATGCCACCGTTCCACAACAGATCGACCGGGGCGCGCAGGATGGCTGCGATCAGCTCGCTGGGCGTCATGGCGGTGACATCGCCCAGCCCCAGCACGCGGCGTACCTCATCGCTGACCGGGATCGATTTGGCCTTCCGCTCATACACGCCGCCGCCGGTCGAAATCAGGTCGGCGTTGTAGCCACCCCATCCCTCGACGGCGTCGAACAACCGCTTGCGTTCCTGCCACGAGGCTTCGGGGTCCGGATCGGGGTCGAGGAAGACGTGGAGGTGGTTGAAGGCCGCCACCAACTTGAGGTGGCGACTCAGCAGCATGCCGTTGCCGAACACATCACCACTCATGTCGCCGATGCCGACACAGGTGAAGTCCTCCGCCTGGGTGTCCACACCGAGCTCCCGGAAGTGGCGGCGGACGGAGACCCAGGCCCCTCGCGCGGTGATGCCCATGGCCTTGTGGTCATAGCCGGCCGAGCCGCCGGAGGCAAAGGCGTCGCCCAGCCAGAAGCCCCGGCGAACCGCGATCTCGTTGGCCGTATCGGAGAACGTCGCGGTGCCCTTGTCGGCCGCTACGACCAGATAGGGATCGTCGTCGTCATAGCGCAGCACTCGGGTCGGTGGGTCGATCTTGCCGTCGATGATGTTGTCGGTGATGTCGAGCATCGAGTTGATGAAGATCCGATAGCACGCCCGGCCCGCCTCGATCCAGGCCCGACGGTCGAGTCCGGGGTCCGGCAGCGACTTGGGGCAGAAGCCTCCCTTTGCTCCGACCGGGACGATCACGGTGTTCTTGACCATCTGGGCCTTCACGAGCCCCAGCACCTCGGTGCGGAAATCATCGCGGCGATCCGACCAGCGCAGGCCGCCGCGGGCGACGTCGCCGAACCGTAGGTGGACGCCCTCGAGGGCGGGGGAGCAGACAAAGATCTCGGACGCCGGCCTCGGCTCGGGAAGGTTGGGCACCTCGCGCGGCAGGAGCTTGATGGCGAGTGCCTGGGCATCGGAGCGGAACGCGTTCGTGCGCACCGTCGCCTTGATCACACCCAGGAAAGCGCGGAAAATCCGGTCGTGGTCGAGGCTGGCCACCTCGGTGAGAGCTGCCTCGATGCCGGCGGCGTGTTCGGTCAGGATCTCGAGCCGTGCTTCGACAGCAGTGCCTCGCTCCGCGTCCGGGTGGAACTTGGCTCGGAACATGCGCACCAGCCGACCCGTGACCTCGACCTCTTCCAGGAGTGCGGTGGCAATCGAGTCCTGCGACCAGCTCGCCCCGGTCTGGTGGAGATAGCGGGAGATCATGCGGAGCCACGAGACCTCGGGCCAGGCGAGTCCCGCCGCAGTGACGAGCCCGTTGAGCCGGTCCGACTCGGTCCGGCCCACATAGCCCGCGCGGAACGCTTCGATGAACCGCACCCGGGCGGCCGGAGTCCAGTCGGGCAGTCGGTCGCGGCCTCCGCGGATCTGGAGGCCGAAGTCATAGATCAGGCCGAGGCCGATGCCGGGGAGCTCGAGCTCGAAGGGGCGTTCGTCGATCACCTTGACCCCGAGCAGGGACAGGTGGGGGAGCACATCCGACAGCGCCATCGCTGTGTTGCGGCGGAACACTTTCAGCCGCAGGTGGGCCAGGTCGCCGGGGTCGTTGGGGACGAACAGGATCATGCGCATGTCGTCGTCGCCGTCGAGAGCGAGCAGCTCGGTCAGATCGAGGGCGGCATGCCGAGGTTCGAAGGCCTCCTTGTAGCCCTCGGGCAGCCCGCCCGTGTAGCGCGCGAGCCGGGCCAGATCCGGATCCTCCGCGATCCAGGCATCGAACCGGTCGTCCCAGCTGCGCGTGGCCTCGACGAGTTCGGCTTCCAGCTCGGCCGCGTCGACCTTGGGAGGACGCGCTCCGGCCGGCAGCCGGACAACGAAGTGCAGACGCGCGAGGATCGACTCGTCAGCGCGGGCCGAGAATGTGAGCGATTCACCGCCGAGTCGCTCGAGCAGGATGCGTTCCATCGCGGTGCGGACCGAGGTGATGTAGCGATCCCGCGGCAGATAGACGAAGCAGGAGACGGTTCGGCCATAGAAGTCGGGACGGAGGAACAGGCGCACCTGACGCCGCTCCTGGAGCCGTGCCATCTGTTCGATGATCGGCGCGAGGTCCTCACTCCGAGTGGCGAAAAGCTCGTCGCGCGGGAAGGCCTCCAGGGTGGCCCTGATGGCATTCGCGCCATGGGAACCCTCGGCATAGCCGGACTGCTCGAGCACAACGCGGGCTTTTTCCTTCAACCCGGGAATGCTCTGCACCGAGTCGGTGTAGGCCGTCAGCCCGAACAGGCCGAGGAACCGACGTTCTCCGACCACTTCTCCCGCGGTGTCGAACAGCCGGACACCGATGTAGTCGAGGATGGCCGGGCGGTGAATCCGCGACCGTGCGCTGTCCTTCGTGATGAGCACCAGAGAGGGGTGCTTGTCGGTCGGCGGCAGGGCATGGAACGTGTTGTCGGTGTCTTCACCCTCGCGGAG
>CAZEVN010000004.1:0-94886 GCA_964515145.1 uncultured Enemella sp. | reverse complement strand
GTTGGGCGCCGCGTGACAGGCGAGCAGCCCCTCGAGGGCCTGGCCGCCCGTGATCGACAGCCCGAATTTCTGGTCCTCGTGGGCCGTCGCGATGTATTCATGGGTATGGGCCTCGACGCCGGCTGTCACCCGCACCATCACCCGGCTCGTGACGCCCCGGTCGGCGCAGATCTGCTGCAGTCGCTCGACCTCCGTCATCGAGTCGACGATGATGCGCCCCACCCCGGCCTCGACCGCCTGGACCAGCTCGGCCACGGTCTTGTTGTTGCCATGGAAGCCGAGCCGGGCGGCCGGCATCCCGCCCGCCAGCGCGACCGTCAGCTCATTGCCCGAACAGACATCCATGCACAGGCCCTCTTCGGCGATCCAACGAGCGCTGATCGTGCAGAGGAACGACTTGGCGGCGTAGTAGACATCCCAGCCCTCGAAGGCATCCCGGAACGCCCGGGCGCGGGCCCGGAAATCGACTTCGTCCATCACGTAGGCCGGCGTATCGACCTGCTCCGCGATCTCGCGCACGTCGAGCCCCCCGACCTCGAGCGCGCCGTCGGCATTGCGCTTGACCGTCTGTGACCACAGCTTGGGGTTCAGCGCGTTGACATCGACCGGTGTGCTCAACCACTTGGGGGCGGGGGTGACCGTGTCGGCGTGAATCGAGCCGGCCACGTGCATGTGAGTCATGACCGGAACTCTGCCAGATCCCCCGCAAACCGCGGAAATCTCTGCTATTGTGTTCGACGGCCCAGACGCAGGGCTGGTCGATCGCTCCCCGTGCGGGCAGCCGGTCCGGCCCCCGTAGCTCAGGGGATAGAGCACCGCCCTCCGGAGGCGGGAGCAGAGGTTCGAATCCTCTCGGGGGCGCCACTGTTCGGGTTGTCGCGCTAGCGTGACGCCCGTGCCCCTTTCCCGTTCCGCGGCAGTAGCGCCGCCTGCCGTCGACTCCCGCAGCGGCATGACCGGTGACCTCCCGCTCCGTTGGGTCCTGGGCGTTGCGGTGTTCGCACGGCTCCTGATCGCGGCCAACTGGGCCTGGGTCCAGGGTCTCGGCCCCGGGGATGTGCCCTACTACTTCGATCGTGCCTGGATGCTCGCCGATCTGGGCGTCGGCGGCACGCTGCGCGAATACCCGACGCCCCTGGCCGGGCTGCTCTTCCTGCCCTGGCTTCTCGGCGGCGGGCAGGAGGGGCCCTACCTGTTCTGGTTCGTGACCCTGGTCCTGGCTGCCGATCTCGCCCTGTGCGTGCTGCTGTGGCGGTCCCGATTGCCCGGGCGCGGCTGGGCGATCGTGACCTGGTCAGCGATCGGGGCTCTGCTGGGCCCCCTGATCTGGCTCCGGGTCGATCTGTTTCCGGCGATGTTGGTGGGTGCCGGCGCATTGTTCGTGGTCACCCGGCCGGCGGTTGCCGGCGTACTCCTCGCGCTCGGCGCCGGCCTCAAGCTGTGGCCGGGCGTACTCGCGGGGTTCCTGGTCGACCGCAATGTCCTGCGCCGCGGTTCCTGGCGTACGCCTGTCCTTGCTTTTGCGGGCACCGGGGCCCTCATCGTGACCATCAGTGTCGCGGCCGGTGGCTGGGAGCGGCTCCTGTCGCCGTTGGCCTGGCAGAGCGAGCGCGGGCTCCAGATCGAGTCGGTGCCGGCGACTGTCCTGATGGTGTTGAGCGCAGGTGACCGGAACACGTGGGCCGTGCAGATGTCGCATTATCAGGCGTTCGAGCTCTTCGGCCCCGGGGTCGCGAAAGCCGTGGTCGTCTCCGATGTGCTGACAGTGGTGGGGGTGCTGGTGGGCGCGCTCGTCCTGGTCCGGAGCTGGCTCGCCCCCGCCGCCGACCGCTTCGACCGCACCGAGACCGTGGTGATCGGCATGCTCGCGGCCATCAGCCTCCTCATCGTCACCAACAAGACGCTCAGCCCGCAATATGTGATCTGGCTGGCCGGCCCGCTCGCGGTGCTTGTGGCGCTCCGCGGCTTCCGCGTACGCCGGGTTCGGCGTCTGGTCACCCTGGTCGGTCTGGTGGCGGCTCTGACGCACCTTGTCTATCCGGTTTGGTATGGCCATCTGAACGGCATGGACGACGACCCGGTCGGCACTCCCCTGGCGACCGCGGCGCTTGTGGTGCGCAACCTCCTGTTGGTGGTCCTCACCGTCACGACCGTCCATGCGGCGCTGTCGGAACCCGGGGAACGAGGCGAAAGGTTGCCGTCGGCACACTGATTTCGCTCAATGGAATCCATCGGACGAAACCATCGAACCAGTGCTTCTCTGGTATCAGATTTTGGGTACCCTCGGGGGAAGCCATGAGCCCCGTGACCGGGGTCACTCTTTTTACAAACAAACAGCAACATTCGGAAGAAGGCGATTGTGGCCATCGTGCCCGAGCAAGAGCAGTCCGACTTCGGCGCCAATGACTGGCTCCTCGAAGAGATGTATGAGCGGTATCAGTCCGATCCCTCTTCGGTGGACCCGCAATGGGTTGCCTATTTCAAGGCGAACGCCACCGAGGGCAATGGCGCCCGGGCGAAGCAGGAGCCGGCCGCCAAGCAGGAGCCCGCCGCGAAGCAGGAGGCTCCCGCGAAGCCGAAGGAAGCCAAACCGCCGGCCAGTGCCGAGTCCCGGCCTGCCGCCAAGCCGGCTCAGGCCAAGCCTGCGGCGAAGGCGAAGCCCGCAGCCGCTGCTCCCCCGGCTGACGCCCCGTCGGCACCCCGGCCGGATGCCCCGAAGGCCACGGTGGAGGCACCCAACATCGTCAAGGACATGCGTCCTGTGCGACGTGCTGCAGGTGGCCTGCCCGCCGACCCGCCCAACCCGACGGTCCGCGATGCCGCCGGCACGAGCGAGCCGACCCGGACGATCCTGCGCGGTGCTCCGGGACGCACTGCCAAGAACATGGACCTGTCGCTCACGCTGCCGACGGCGACGAGCGTACGCACGGTCCCCATGAAACTGGTCATTGACCAGCGCATCGTGATCAACTCCCACCTGCGCCGAGCCCGCGGCGGCAAGATCTCCTTCACGCACCTGATCGGCTATGCCATGGTCCAGGCGCTGAAGGACGTCCCGGCGATGAACAACGCCTATGCCGAGACCGACGGCAAACCAACGCTGGTCGAGCCCCACACCATCAACCTCGGCATCGCCATCGACGTCTCCAAGCCGGACGGCACGCGTCAGCTGCTCGTCCCGAGCATCAAGGGGTGCGAGGCCCTCGACTTCGCCCAGTTCTGGGCCGGCTATGAGGATCTGGTCACCCGGGCCCGCACCAACGAGTTGCAGCTGCCGGACTTCGCCGACACCACCATCACCCTGACCAATCCGGGTGGGCTCGGCACGCAGCATTCCGTACCCCGCCTCATGCCCAACCAGGGCACGATCATCGGCGTCGGCAACATCGACTACCCGCCGGAATACCAGGGCGCCGACCCCGAGCGCCTGGCCGAGATGGGAGTGTCGAAGATGATGACCCTGACCTCGACCTATGACCACCGGGTCATCCAGGGGGCGCAGAGCGGCGAATACCTGCGCCGTCTCCACGAGCTGCTGCTCGGTGCCGATGGGTTCTATGACGAGATCTTCCGGGCCCTGCGCATCCCCTATGCCCCGATCCGCTGGAGCAACGACCGCTCGGTGAGCCACGAGGCCCAGATCGGCAAGCAGACGCGCATCTTCGAGATGATCAACGCCTATCGCACGTCGGGCCACTTCATGGCCGACACCGACCCGCTCGAATATCGCCAGCGCAAGCACCCCGACCTCGAGATCGAGAACCACGGCCTGACCCTGTGGGACCTGGACCGCGAGTTCGCAACCGGCACGTTCGGCCACAACCAGCCGTTCATGAAGCTCCGCGACATCCTGGGCGTGCTGCGTGACTCCTATTGCCGGGCCATCGGCATCGAATACATGCACATCCCCGATCCAGAGCAGCGCAAGTGGATCCAGGACCGTGTCGAGAAGAACGCCGAGAAGCTGCCGCGCGACGAGCAGCTGCGCATCGTCGACAAGCTCAACGAGGCGGAGATCTTCGAGACGTTCCTGCAGACCAAGTTCGTCGGCCAGAAGCGGTTCTCACTTGAGGGCGGCGAGTCCGCCATCGTGCTGCTGGACGAGATCTGTGACCAGGCGGCCAACGCCGGCCTCGACGAGGTGTGCATCGGCATGCCCCACCGCGGCCGGCTCAACGTGCTGGCCAACATCGTGGGCAAGTCCTACAACCAGATCTTCCGCGAGTTCGACGGCAACCTCGACCCCCGTCAGGTCGAGGGCTCGGGTGACGTGAAATATCACCTGGGCGCCGAGGGTCACTTCAAGGCGCTCTCCGGCCGCACGATCCTGACCTCGGTGGCCGCCAACCCGTCCCATCTCGAGGCCGTCAACCCGGTCCTGGAGGGGCTCGTCCGCGCGAAGCAGGACCTCCTCAACCGTCCCAACGAGTTCCCCGTCCTGCCCGTGCTCATCCACGGCGACGCGGCGTTCGCGGGCCAGGGTGTCGTGTTCGAGACGATGCAAATGTCCCAGCTGCGCGGCTATCGCACCGGCGGCACGGTCCATGTGGTCATCAACAACCAGATCGGCTTCACCACCCCGCCGTTCGCGTCCCGCAGCTCGGTCTATTGCACCGACGTTGCCAAGACCGTGGGTGCCCCTGTCTTCCACGTCAACGGCGATGACCCCGAGGCCTGCGTACGCGTGGCCCGCCTCGCGTTCGAGTTCCGCCAGGAATTCAACAAGGACGTCGTCATCGACGTGGTGTGCTATCGCCGCCGTGGCCACAACGAGGGCGACGACCCGAGCTTCACCAACCCGTTGATGTATGACCTGATCGACCGCAAGCGCTCGACCCGCAAGCTCTACACCGAAGCCCTGATCGGCCGTGGCGATATCTCGACCGAGGACGCCGAGGTGGCCATGACCCGGTTCCAGCGGCGACTGGAGGAGGTCTTCCAGGAGGTGCGGGAGGATGCGGACGATTTCGCCGACTACAGCCGGGTGCCCAACTATCCGGCCAAGCGCGGACGTCACGACTCCACGTCGATCAGCCAGGACCAGCTGGAGCTCATCGCGCAGGCCCACGTCAACGTGCCCGAGGGCTTCACGGTCCACCCCAAGGTGTTGCCCCAGCTGCAGCGTCGGGCCAAGGCGATTGTGGAGGGCCCGATCGACTGGGCCACGGCCGAAATCCTCGCATTCGGTTCCCTGCTGCTCGAAGGTCGCCCGGTTCGCCTGACCGGCCAGGATTCCCGTCGTGGGACTTTCAGCCAGCGCTTCGCCGCCGTGATCGACCGGTCCACGGGTGAGCCGTGGGTGCCGATCCGCAACATGCAAAGGGGTCAGGCCTATTTCCAGGTCTTCGACTCCCTGCTGAGCGAGTACGCCGTCCTGGGCTTCGAATACGGCTATTCGGTGGCCCGCCCGGAGGCCCTGGTGCTCTGGGAAGCCCAGTTCGGTGACTTCGCCAACGGCGCCCAGACGATCACGGACGAGTTCATCTCGTCCGGTCAGGCGAAGTGGACCCAGAAGTCCGGCATCGTGCTGCTGCTTCCCCACGGCTATGAGGGTCAGGGGCCCGACCACTCGTCGGCCCGCATCGAGCGGTGGCTGCAGTTGTGCGCCGAGGACGCCCTGGCGGTCTGCCAGCCGTCGACCCCGGCAAGCCACTTCCACCTGTTGCGGACCCACGCCTATGTCAACTGGCACCGCCCGTTGATCATCGCGACCCCCAAGTCGATGCTGCGCAACAAGCGGGCCGTCTCTCCGCCGGAGGAGTTCACCGGTGGTCGGTGGCGTCCGCTGATCGCCGACGAGTCGATCAAGGACCCCAAGAAGGTCAAGACGATCCTCTTCTGCTCCGGCAAGGTGCGCTGGGACCTCGAGGCAGCCCGCGAGAAGGAAGGGCGCGAGGAGGAGGTCGCCATCTTCGCGTTCGAGCGGCTCTATCCGCTGCCGGATCGGGAGCTCGCCAAGGCACTTGCCCCCTATGGCCACGTGACCGATATCCGGTGGGTCCAGGACGAACCGGAGAACCAGGGGGCGTGGACCTTCATGGCCTATCACCTGCCGTCCGCGGTCAAGGAATATCTCCCGGCCCGCGATCTGGAAATGACCCCGATCACCCGTGCGGCCTCGTCCGCACCGTCGGTGGGCCTCGCCAAGATCCACGAGCAGGAACAGAAGGAACTCATCCGCCGGGCCCTCGCTCCGCTCGAGGACTACTGAGGTGTATTTCACGGATCGCGGGATCGAGGAGCTCGAGACCCGGCGCGGTGAGGAGGAGGTCACTCTCTTCTGGGTGGCCGAACAGTTGCGGACGTTCGTCGACCTCAACCCCGAGTTCGAGACGCCGATCGAACGGCTGGCCACCTGGCTGGCCCGGCTCGACGACGAGGACGACTGACCTGTTCCGACGAGTGCCCCGCTTCCTTCGCCGAAGCGGGGCACTTCTCTTTCCCCGGAACAATTCACGCCACTGGCTTCTCTCACGGGAGACTCACCCAACAGTGACGAAAGGATCGACGATGTCCAGCCAGTTCCCGCCGCCGGGCGGCCAGCACTCCGGCCAACCGAACCACCCCGGACCCAAGCCCGGGTTCTTCACCTGGCCCCGCCTACGCCCATCCTGCTGATCGTCGCGGTCGTCATCGGCGTGGCGATCGCCGTGGTCACAAGCCGGGATTCGCTGGGCCAGGCCAAGGTGGGCGACTGCCTCACGAGCCGCGAATCCGGGTCGGCCAAGGTCGTGGCCTGCTCCGACAGCTCGGCCGCCTATGAGGTGGTCAACGTCGCTCAGATGAGCCGATCCGACGTCAACACGATCGGCCGGCAGGTGTGTGGCGAGGCCGCCACGAGCATTCTGTGGGTCGGCAAGGGCGATTCGGGACGGACCTACTGCCTCCGAGGGGCCTGATCGGGGAAACCCGCCCGCAGGCCCACATCCAGCAGGGCAATCGCGTACGCGAACGCCGCATCGGGATCAGGACCCGGCGGGCCCGCAGCGCCGAGTTGCGCAGACTGGGCGTACCCCTGCCGATCGAGACTGTGCCCCAGGACGAAGTGCACGACGAGCGCACCACCGGCGGCCGCGTCCTCGGGTGGCAGGCCGGCCCGAGTCAGCGCATCCGCCAACAGGTCCACGGGCGACGGGTCCAGCAAGCGCATCGCGAGAACAGCCGACACGAGTTCTGCCCCATCGCGGTGCGCAAGCAGCCGATCGCAGAAGTCGCTGGCCCAGATGGCGATCCCGCCTCCGAGAGGTTCTCCCAAGGTGGGCAGCGTGCCAAGAATTTCCGCTGCGAGAGCGGCGAGCAGCGACTGCTTGTTGTCGAAATGCCAATAGAGCGCGCCCGGCTGGACACCCAGTGACGTCGCAATCCGCCGCATCGACAGGTCCGCCAGGCCGAACCCGTCCAGGATCTCCAGGGCGGACGCAAGGATTTCGGCGCGGGTCAGGGACACGGCACGACCCTAGCTGCCGGCGAGGCACCCGAAGGCAGGTCGATGAGAGTGCCCGATAGCATGCGGCGCAGGCCACCCGGCCGCAGCTTCGCCAACAATTTCAATTTCGTGTTTCAACTCGCCATTCCGGCCGCGGACGGGCAGTATCTTCGCCTAGTCCACGTCCTAGGGGAAACAATGAAGTCTCGCAGTCTGGCTCTCGCTGCCTCCTTGTCCATCGCCACCCTCGTGCTGAGCGCCTGTGGCTCCGACTCGCTGGGCACGTCCAGCGCGCCGACCGCCGGAGCCCCTGTTCCATCGGTGGCGGCTGATCCCGCGCTGGTCGCCAAGTTGCCGGCCAATATCGCGTCGGCCAAGAAGATCGTCGTCGGCACCGACGCGTCCTATGCTCCGAACGAATTCCTCGATACCGATGGCAAGACCGTCATCGGGGCCGACGTCGACATGTTCAATGCGGTCGCCGCTAAGTTCGGCGTAACCGCCGAGTGGCAGCCGTCCAGCTTCGACACGATCATCACCGGCGTACAGGGCAAGAAGTACGACGCCGGTGTCTCCTCCTTCACCATCAACGCCAAGCGCATGGAACAGGTGACGATGGTGAGCTATTTCAATGCCGGCACCCAGTGGGCCACCGCGGAAGGCAATCCGAAGGGCGTCGACCCGGAGAACGCCTGCGGCAAGACCATCGCCGTCCAGACCGGCACCGTCCAGGATGAGGACGATCTGCCCGCCCGCCAGGCCAAGTGCGGCGACAACAAGATCAACGTGCTGCAGTTCGATGGCCAGGATCAGGCGACCGCCGCCGTGGTTTCCGGCCGGGCCGATGCCATGCTGGCCGACTCCCCGATCGTGGCGTACGCCGTGAAGCAGTCCGACGGCAAGCTTGCCACTCTGGGTGACATCTATGACGCCGCGCCCTATGGCTTCGTGATCCCCAAGGACCAGGCCGAGTTCGGCCAGGCCATCACCGAGGCACTCACCCAGCTCAAGGCTGACGGAACCTATGACAAGATCCTCGAGAAGTGGGGCACCGAACGAGGCGGGATCGACACGTTCGAGGTCAACCCGAGCGCCGGCTGACCCGGCATACCCGAGAAATCATGACTGAATCCCCGAGCAACACCGGCACGTCGGCGGACCCCACCGGGTCCGCCGACCGGCCCGGCCCCATTGATGCCATCCCGGTTCGCCACCCCTGGCGCTGGGTCGCCGTCGCCGTCATCGCCGTGCTGGTTGCGATGTTCATCCACATGCTGGTGTTCAACCCGGCGTTCAACTGGCCATTCGTGGCTGAGGCGATGAACCAGGCGCCGGTCATCGAGGGATTCATCAAGGGCACCCTGCTCGTGACGGTGCTCAGCATGATCCTGGGCGTCACCGGGGGCGTGGTGCTCGCGGTGATGCGGCTGTCCGACAACCCGATCCTCAAGACGGTGTCGTGGATCTATACGTGGTTCTTCCGGGCCATCCCGCGCTATGTGCTGCTCACGATCATGGGTGCGCTCGGCATCGTCTTCCAGGAGGGCATCGCCTTCGGCGTCCCGTTCGACTGGAAGATCATCGAGTGGCTGGGACTCCCCTCCGACACCGCCTGGCGCTTCCTGACCCTGGACGCCAACCAGATCTTTGCGGGCCTCGTGGGTGCCGTGATCGGCATGGCGGCCTCGGAATCGGCCTATATGGCCGAGATCGCCCGGGCCGGCATCCTGAGCGTCGACAAGGGCCAGTCGGAGGCCGCCGAGGCTCTCGGCATGAGCCCGGGCAAGACCATGCTGCGCGTCGTGTTGCCACAGGCGATGCGGGTGATCGTGCCGCCGACGGGCAACGAGACGATCGCCATGCTGAAGGACACGTCGCTGTTGATCGCGATCCCCCTGTCGACCGAGTTGTTCTTCCAGCTCAAGGCGATCGGCTCCCGCACCTATCAGACCTTCCCGGTGCTGATTTCGGCGACGATCTATTATCTGGCTGCGACCAGCATCCTGATGATCGCCCAGGGTTGGCTGGAACGACACTTCGGCAAGGGCTTCGGCACGTCCGCCCATGAAAAGGGCCAGCGCATCATGATGAGGACTGACCATTGAGCAACCCGACCAGTGAGCAGGTGCCCATTGTCCGGGCCGTGAATGCCACCAAGGCCTTCGGATCCAACCAGGTGCTCAAGGGCATCGACCTGGAGGTCCAGCGGGGTGAGGTGGTGTGCCTGCTCGGGCCGTCCGGCTCCGGCAAGACCACGTTCCTGCGCCTGATCAACCAGATGGAGATCCTCACCGGAGGTCGGATCTGGGTCGAGGGCGAACTCATCGGCGTGAAGGAGCGCAACGGGAAGCTCTATCGCCGCAACGCGGTCGACATCGCCCGACAGCGGGCGGGCATCGGCATGGTGTTCCAGCGCTTCAACCTCTTTCCCCACATGACGGCCCTCGGCAACGTCATGGAGGCCCCGGTGCATGTCAAGCGGGTCCCCCGCCCCCAGGCCCGCCAGCGGGCCCTTGAGCTGCTGGATCAGGTGGGCCTCGCCGATCGCGTGGACTACTACCCCGCCCAGCTGTCCGGCGGCCAGCAGCAGCGCGTGGCCATCGCTCGCGCCCTCGCGATGGAGCCGGCCCTGATGCTCTTCGACGAACCCACCTCGGCGCTCGACCCCGAACTCGTCGGTGAGGTGCTGTCCGTCATGCAGCAGCTCGCTGCCGACGGCATGACGATGATCGTCGTCACCCACGAAATGGGCTTCGCCCGCGAGGTCGCCGATCGGGTCGTGTTCATGGACGGTGGCGTCGTGGTCGAGGAGGGTACGCCCGACCAGGTCCTCGGCCAGCCGCGCGAGGAGCGCACGAAAGCCTTCCTGGCCCGCGTGCGCCATGAGGCCGAAGCCAGGGATGCCGCCGCGGCAGCACTCGTGGAGGGATTGACCCAGGACTCCCCGGACGCCGGTTCCGGCACCGAGCTGCGCTGACGGCGAGTCGGACGGAATCCGCTGGTCAGTCCTTCGTCAGCAGGTGTGGCACCAGGGCCCTGGTCGAACTGGGCAACACCAGACAGACAATCACGGTCAGCGAGATGAGGGCCAGGAGAACCCCGATCCAGGACGTGCCGCCGCCGAGGAACGAATAGGCCACCGGGAGCTGCACCACCTGGGTCGCCACAGCCGGGCCGCGACTCCAGCTGCGCAACCGCAGCAGTCCACGGATCGCGACAGCGAGCCCAGCCGCGTACGCCAGCAGCAGGATCGTGGCCCCGACGCCCATGACCACCCGGTTGGAGCGGACGTTGAACGCCTCCAGGACTCCCAGCACCGCAGCCGTCAGCGCGATCACCGCCAGCAGGGCGGCTGCGATGCGAACGGGAGTGGGGACGGTCCGAGGCTGCGAGGTTTCCGACGAGGGCTGAGGCACGGGGCAAATCTAGCCTGCTCCACAAGGTCCACGTGCCGCACAGCGGCATGGTGAAACCACCGCATTCCGTTGCCACGGCGGGATTGTCAAAGATGACAATGGTCCATCTCTTGTATTCGCGGCCATTACTTGCCAGTCTTGGTGAGTCAGAAAATCAAGGGCAACTGGCTTCCCCGCAGCGCCGCGAACGGAGACCGGAGACCCACCTAGTCGAAGGATGGCCTACGGAATGGATTGGCGCCACGAGGCAGCCTGTCTGGATGAGGATCCTGAGCTCTTCTTCCCGATCGGAAACACCGGGCCCGCGCTGCTGCAGATTGAGGAGGCCAAGCAGGTGTGCAAGCGCTGCGAAGTGCGCGAAGCCTGCCTGCAATGGGCTCTTGAAGCCGGTCAGGATCACGGAGTGTGGGGCGGCCTCTCCGAAGATGAGCGTCGCGCGATGAAGCGGCGAGCGGCGCGCTCGCGCATCCGCACCGCCTGAGCTGCAACCGCCCGACCACTGGGCCCGAGGACGACCCGGATGGGGATGCCCCATCCGGGATTTTTCGGCACTCACGCTGGTCAACTGTCCAGACTCGGTCGATAGACATCCGCCACCGGCAGGGTGATCATCGCCCGGGCCCCCTTGCCCGAACTGTTGTTGGCCAGGTCGAACGTGCCGCCCAGATCGGCCATCAGGGTCGCCACGATGCTCAGGCCCAGGCTGCGATTGGTCTCGAGGGAGAAACCGGCAGGGAGCCCCGCTCCATCGTCGATCACCTCGACGGTCAGCTGCCCGTTCGTGGTCTGCGGCAGGACCCGAACCAGTCCCTGGCGCGCCTCGGCCAGGCCGTGCTCCATGGCGTTCTGGCACAGCTCGGTGACCACGAGTGACAGGTTGGTCGCCACATCGGCCGGGATCAGGCCGAACGTGCCTTCCCGCCGAGCGGTGACGCGATCCCCACGGGTCAGCGCCAGGCCGCCCACCATCTTGAGCACCCGATCGGCGACCTCGTCGAACTCGACCACCTCGTCATAGGCCTGCGACAGCGTCTCGTGCACCACGGCGATGGCGGCGACCCGGGAGACGGCCTCGGTGAGCGCCGCGCGCGCCTCCGGCGACCCGATGCGCCGGGCCTGCATCCGGAGGAGCGCCGCGACGGTCTGGAGGTTGTTCTTGACCCGGTGATGGATCTCCCGGATCGTGGCGTCCTTCGTGACCAACTGGCGTTCCCGCTTGGACAGCTCGGTGACGTCCCGACACAGGACCACAACACCGATGCGGCCCCGATCACCACACATCAACGGCAGAATCCGCAGCCTGATCGAGATCATTCCCACGGCGACATCGATCTCGGTCGCCTCGCCCCGCCCGAACGCCTCATCCAGCGGATCGGGACCCTCCTGGTCCCACGTGACCGGAACCTGCAGCGAACGCGTGATCAACGGGAGATTCTCGTCCTCCAGGTCCGCGGCCAGGCCCATTCGCCGATAGGCCGTGACGGCATTCGGCGTGGCATACATCACGTTGAGGTGCGCATCCAGGCGAATCAGGCCGTCACCCACCCGCGGACTCACCACCGGATCGCTCGGCGTACCCGACAGCGGGAACTCGCCCCGCGCCAACATGCCTGTCAGGGTTTCGGCGATCTCCAGATAGGTGTCCTCGAGCGAGCCCGGCGCGCGGACGCCCATCCGATTCGTGTGCCGTTCGACCACCGCGATCACCCGGCCGCCCCGCTTGATCGGGATCGCGTGCACATCGACGGGTACGCCCGCCTGGAGCTTGTTCTCCGAGGTCTCGACCATCTTGCCCGACAGGTATGCCTCCGGAACGCCATGCTCCGGCTGATAGCCCACCGAATCGCCGGCGACATCGTCCTCCAATGCCGTCGGGCCGGTCGTCGGGCGGACCTGGGCCACCGCCCAGAAGATGTCAGGGTCGTGGGAGGGCACCCACAACACCAGATCGGAGAACGACAGATCGGCGATCAGATGCCACTCATTGACCACGCGAAAGAGGAAGACTTCGTCATCGTCGCTGATGTCGGCGTGGTCGCGCATCAACTGATTCATCAGTTGCATGAGCGCAACTGTATACATGTCGTCGCTCCGCGACGGGAACGGTCGCCCTGTGCTCCCCGGGCGTGGAGAATTGCGTGGACCGGGGCCCTGGCGACTAGACTCGGGCGTCGGTCATCGATCGATGAACTCGCAGTTTCGCACCACGGAGGAGGCAAGCATGGGCAAGACCGGTCGCAAGCGCCGCGCCCGCCGCAAGAAGGGCGCCAACCACGGCAAGCGTCCCAACGCGTGATCGTGGGGCTCCCGAAAGGTGAGCCAACCGATGCTGGGCAGACCCGACTCCGGCAAACTCCGGAGGTTCAGCCCGCGCGCCAGCGCGTAATCGAGGTCACGATCGTCATCCGCAGCTGCTGGGGCGCCTGAGTCGTCCGGCAGCAGCGGTTGACGAGCTGTTTCAGGGCCTGTTGCACGTCATAGTCGTCCAGGCAATCCTCACAGGCATCGAGATGCGCTCGAATCGCATCACACGATCCCTCGTCCAGTTCGTGATCGAGGAATTCGTGCACGCGCGCGAGGATGAGCGAACAATGGGACTCGGCCGACAGGGCCGGAGGGACTTCGGCGGCGTCTTCGCTCACGGCAGCTTCTCCTCGCGCATCATCCCGTGTTCACGGGCATAATCCGACAACGCCTCGCGCAGCTGTCGCCGCCCGCGGTTGAGGCGGGACATGACAGTGCCGATGGGCGTGCCCATGATTTCGGCGATCTCCTTGTAGGCGAACCCCTCGACATCGGCCAGATAGACCGCCAGTCGGAAGTCGGGCGAGAGCTCCTGCAGCGCATCGGTCACGGCCGAGTCGGGCATCCGGTCGAGCGCTTCCATCTCGGCCGACCGCAGACCGCGCGACGTATGCGACTCGGCGCGCGCGAGCTGCCAGTCCTCGACGTTCTCCCCATCGGCCAGCTTCGGCGAACGCTGCGCCTTGCGATAGCTGTTGATGTAGGTGTTCGTCAGAATGCGATAGAGCCACGCCTTGAGGTTCGTTCCGGGCGCATATTGGTGGAACGACCCATAGGCCTTGGCATAGGTCTCCTGCACAAGATCCTCGGCATCCGCCGGGTTGCGGGTCATGCGCAGGGCAGCGCCATAGAGCTGGTCCAGATATTCGAGCGCATCACGCTCGAACCGGGCATCGCGCTCTTCGGGCGTCTCGGTGGCGAGGTCCACGACTTCTTCGGCGCTCGGCTCGCTCACGGCGGCACCGAGCGCCCGGTCGGGACTCTCCGGGCTGGTGGCATCGGTCGTCGGCATCGTCATCACATAGGACAGTACCGGGGACCGGGATTCGCAGGTGACCATCACCTCCCCCAACACCACTCGGTGACGAACTATTCCACGGGTGGCCCGAGGAACGATCGGACCTGCGTGACCAGCAGGTCCGCCACGCCGGCGACACCCAGCGCGGCTCGCTTCGGCGGTTTCATCTCATGGGCGCAGCCTGGCACGGTGACGATCCGGTGGCGTTTCGAGCCCTCGATGACAGCCTCCACCTCGGCCGGCGTACCGAATGGATCCCGTTCTCCCTGCAGGACCAGCACCGGGCAGTCGGGTGCGAGCAACTCCGCGGCGCGACTCGATTCGGGTTTGCCGGGTGGGTGCAGTGGGAAGGACAGGGCGACGACGGCGTACGCCGCGTCGGCCGCTGCGGAACGGCAGGCGACCCGGGCGCCGGCGCTGCGCCCGCCCAGGGCGAGGGGTACGCCCGGCCAGCGCTCCTCGACGTATGCCCGTGCGGCCAGCCAGCCCACGTCAAGGCGGGCGGGAGCGGGGGCGATCTTCTTCCCTGCGGTGCGCCAGGGCTGCTCGTAGCGGAGCACAGCGATCCCATCGGTGACCAGCGCAGTGAGAGCGTCGAGGTCGGGGGCCTCCACTCCCCCGCCGGCACCGTGGCCGAGCAGCAGGATCAGGGTTGGATCGGCGTCCGGGAGGGCGAGATACATCCGCGAAGGGCCCAGCTCGGTGGCCACATCCTCGATGACACTCATGCGGGCGCGTCCGGAAGTGGCAGGACCAGCTCGGGGCCATCGGTCCGCACGTTGCCGACGGCCGGGCCGACGGCGTACGCCTCCAGCAACTCGGCATCCGTGACCCCCAGGAGGCTCCTGGCGGTCTCGGGGTCGGTCTGGCGGGGGTCGAGCCAGGCGTCCCAGGCCTCGCGCCGGATGATCATCGGCATCCGGTCGTGGATGCGGCCCAGCGCATCGGTGGCCTGGGTGGTGATGATCGAACATGACGCCACCCAGGCCCCGGGGTCTCCGGCGGGCAGGGAGTCATCACGCCAGAACTCATAGATCCCGGCCATGACGAGGAGATCTCCGTCGCCGCGGTGGATGAAATGGGGCTGTTTCGACTTGGAGCCCTCCCGGGCGTACCACTCGTAGTAGCCATCGGCCGGCAACAGGCAGCGGCGCGTGGCGAAGGCCTTGCGATAGGCCGGTTTGGTGTCGACCGTTTCGAATCGGGCATTGATCATCCGCGCGCCACCCCGCGCGTCCTTCGACCACGACGGCACGAGGCCCCACCGCAACTGCACCAGCTTGCGGATCGCCACGGCATCGGGATCGGCATCCTTGGGAAGCCGTTCCACGACCGCGGGCACAGGATCGGTCGGGGCGAGGTTCCAGCTCGGCGCAACAGGAGCCTCGGTGACCTCGTCGATCTCGAACTCCTCGACGAGTTGGTCCACATCGGCCGACGCCGCATAACGTCCACACACGCTTCCCACCGTAGGTGATTTCACCCGCCCCGGTGTTGGCAGCGGAATAGCGACAAGGTAGACATGGACACATGAATCTCCTGCGCACTGCCGCCCGGACGATGTTGGCCGGCTATTTCGTCGTGAACGGCGTCAAGGCTCTGAAGAATCCCGCGCCCTATGCCGCGGAGCAGGAGCGGTTCGCGGCCACGGTCGTGCCGCTCGCCAAGAAAGTCGCCCCGGATGAGGTGGCAGAGGTCCTGCCTGAGGACACCGAAACCCTGGCACGGGTCACCGGTGGCCTCCAGGTCGCAGGCGGCCTGGGCCTGATTTCCGGCAAGGGTCGCCGGCTCGGGGCCGGGCTCATCGCGCTGTCGATGGTCCCCCACCTCATGGGCTTCTCGCCCAAGAACCTGACGGCAGCCGAGAAGTCGCTGGCGCGCAACGAACTCCTCAAGAACGTGGCGCTGCTGGGTGGCGCGCTGATCGCAGCCGGCGACACCGAGGGACGACCCGGTCTCGCGTGGCGCGCCCAGGACCAGGCGGCCAAACTGTCGAAGAGCGTTGACCACACGCGCAAGCAGCTCGGCAAGGATGCCGAACTCACCAAACTGCAGCTCGCCCGCTCGGTGGACAACGTCAAGCACAAGGTGGCGCTGCAGGCCCGGGAACTGGGGCACTGACCGGAGTTCGGTTTCAC
The DNA here is from genome assembly GCA_964515145.1 of uncultured Enemella sp. GTDB lineage: Bacteria > Actinomycetota > Actinomycetes > Propionibacteriales > Propionibacteriaceae > Enemella. The sequence goes on along the minus strand of CAZEVN010000004.1, from coordinate 78,584 downwards.
TAGACTCCGTTCCGTGACCAAGGACCCCATGGATGTGACTTCTTCGCCGCACCCGAGTTCGCGCCCGCGCCGGGCCGTCGATTCGGGCCCCTGGCCTGCGCCCATCGCCCACGAACCATTGCATGCCACCGTGGTGGTGCCGGGATCGAAGTCGGAGACCAATCGCGCCCTGGTGCTGGCGGCCCTGGCCGATGGCCCGAGCCGGATCGTCGGCGGGCTCGATGCCCGCGACACCCGCCTGATGCGCGACGGCCTGCGCGCCCTCGGGGTGATCATCGACGACACGGACGACGGGTGGACGGTGACTCCGCCAAAACAGCTGGCGGCCGCCTCCGCGTCCGTCGATTGCGGCTTGGCCGGCACCGTGATGCGGTTCCTGCCGCCGCTCGCAGCCCTCGGGCCGGGAGCGATCCGATTCCATGGCGATGACCAAGCCAACGATCGCCCCATGGGTCCCCTCCTCGACGCGCTCTATGACATGGGTGCCGAGGTGACGGTCGACGCCACCACGCTGCCGTTCACCGTGACCGGTCGAACCGACCTGCCCGGTGGTCTGATCCGGGTGGATTCCTCGACCTCGAGTCAATATCTGTCGGGCCTGCTCCTGATCGCTGCCCGCTGTGGGCGCGGACTCGACATCGAACATGTCGGCGCCACCCTGCCGAGTCGTCCCCACATCGACATGACGGTCGCCATGCTCCGGGAGCGCGGTGTCCGGATCGACGACACCCAGCCCAACCGGTGGATCGTCTCCCCCGGCCCGATCGCGGCTCGCGACATCGTCATCGAGCCCGACCTGTCGAATGCGGCCCCGTTCCTTGCTGCAGCCTGCATCACCGGTGGCGAGGTCACCGTGCCCAACTGGCCGATGTCGACCAACCAGCCGGGAGACCGCATCCGGTCGATCCTCACCGAGTTCGGTGCCCGCGTGGCCCTGACCGACGGCTCGCTCACGGTCACCGGCACGGGGGCGCTGCACGGCGTGGATCTCGACCTGACCGAGGTCTCCGAGCTGACCCCTGTCGTGGCCGCGGTTGCTGCCGTCGCGAGAGAGGCCACCCACATCCGGGGAGTGGCCCACATCCGGGGCCACGAGACGGACCGTCTCGCCGCTCTCGAGGCCGAGCTCAATGGCGTGGGATCCAACACCAAACAGACCGCGGACGGCCTCGTCGTGCATCCGCGCGTGCTTCATGGCGGAAACTGGCGCACCTATGCCGATCACCGCATGGCCCACGCCGGGGCACTCCTGGGACTGCTGGTCGACGACATCACCCTGGATGACATCGGGTGCACGTCGAAGACCATGCCCGAGTTCCCGATCCTGTGGTCCCAGATGATCGCCGACTCCGACGAGTGGTCGGACCGTCAGATCGCCGCCGAACAGGCGGAGGAGGCGCGCACGAACATCGCTGCCCCGGGCGGGTCCGCCCCTTGAGCAGGCGGCGCGGCGGCATCCATTCCGATGATCACGCCGGCTTCGACAGGCCCCGGCGCCGCACACGTCCCCGCACCAAGGAACGCCCCGACTATTCGGACACTCCGGTCGGCCTCGTCGTCACGGTTGATCGAGGGCGCTATCGGTGTCTGCTCCTGGATGAAGCCCACGACCCGACCGACGTATCCCTGACCGCAACCAAGGCCCGGCCCCTGGGTCGCAAGTCGGTCATCGTGGGGGATCGCGTCCGCCTGGACGGGGACGTATCCGGTGTGGAGGGGACGCTCGCCCGCATCGTGGAGGTCCTCGACCGCACCACGGTCCTGCGCCGCACAGCCGATGACGACGATCCCTTCGAGCGACCCATCGTCGCCAACGCCGACCAGTTGGTCATCGTGACCGCTCTGGCCGATCCCCCTCCCCGCACCGGCATGATCGACCGCGTCCTCGTGGCGGGCTATGACGCCGGCCTCGACCCCCTGCTCTGCCTGACCAAAGCCGACCTGGCGAGCCCGGATGAGCTCGTCGCCGCCTATGCGCCGTTGGGCGTACCCATCGTGGTCACCGAACCCGGCTCCGACCTCACCCGGTTGCGTCAACTCCTGGCCGACCGGAGTTCGGTCTTCCTCGGCCACTCCGGCGTCGGCAAGTCCACCCTGGTCAACGCCCTGATTCCCGGGGCCGACCGCAGCACCTCCCATGTGAACGAGGTGACGGGCCGGGGCCGACATACGTCGACCTCCGCCATCGCCCTGCAGCTCCCGGGCGGCGACGGCTGGGTGATCGATACGCCGGGCGTACGCTCGTTCGGGCTCAGCCACGTCACTCCCGCCGATGTGCTCAAGGCATTCCCCGACCTGGTGGAGTTCACCGATGACTGCCCCCGAGGCTGTGCGCACGATGCCGAAGCCGTCGATTGTGGGCTCGACCGTGCGTGGCATGACGGCCAGGTGCCCAGGGCCCGGGTCGAATCGTTCCGGCGCATGGTGTCGGCCCGGAAACTCCCCTACGAAGCCTGACCCGCGACCCGGCCGGGCCGGCGTACCCCTGCGGCGTGAGCCGCTAGATTGAACGCATGCCTGCGCGCTCGAACCCGTCGTCCAAGCCCACCCCCGACAAGCCGGTCGACTACACCGACGACCTGCGCCTGGCGCACATGCTGGCCGACAACGCCGATTCGATCACGATGGCGCGCTTCAAGGCCCAGGACCTGAAGGTGTCCTCCAAACCGGACATGTCCAATGTGACCGATGCGGATGTGGCGGTCGAGGAGGCCGCGAGGCGTACGCTGGCGCGTGCCCGGCCCCGTGACGCGGTGCACGGTGAGGAATTCGACGATACGGGCTGGGGGCCGCGCCGCTGGGTGATCGACCCCATCGACGGAACGTCGAACTTCGTCCGCGGCGTGCCCGTATGGGCCACCCTGATCGGCCTCATGGTCGGCGATGAGGTGGTGGCCGGCGTGGTCAGTGCTCCCGCCCTGAGCCGGCGCTGGTGGGCGGCCAAGGGCGTGGGCGCCTTCACCGGCAAGTCGCTGCACCAGGCCTCGCGCATCCGGGTGTCCGACGTGCGCGACATCGGCGACGCGTCGCTGTCCTATTCGTCCCTGCACGGCTGGGTGTCCGAGGGGTTGGGACAGCACTTCGTCGACCTCATGCGCTCGGTGTGGCGGAGTCGGGCGTACGGGGATTTCTGGTCCTACATGCTGGTCGCCGAGGGTGCGGTGGACATCGCCTGCGAACCGGAGCTGTCACTGCATGACATGGCCGCCTGCAACATCGTGGTCACCGAAGCGGGCGGCCGGTTCACCTCGGTGGAGGGTACGCCCGGGCCACACGGTCCCGGCGCCGTGGCCACCAACAGCCTGCTGCACGATCTCGTGATCGAACAGCTGACCGCCGGCGGGGCCGTCGATCCCGACGCCCCCCACCGACGGCCCGAGAACTGAGCGTCAGCCCACCTGGCGCAGGCGCACAGTCTCCGGGAGCTCGCGCAGCGCCGCGGCGAGCTCGGAAACCCGATCGCCGCTGACGTCGCTCACCACATAACCGAGCTCGCCACGCGTCGACAGGGTCTGGCTGTCGATGTTGACGCCGTGGTCGGCGATCGCCTGGTTCATCCGGGCCAGCACGCCCGGCACGTTGTGGTGGATGTGGAGCAGGCGTACGCCCCTGACCTCACCGTCGATCTGCACCTGCGGCATGTTCACCGACATGTTCGTGGAGCCGGCCGAATGGAAGTCGCTCAGCTTGTTGGCCACGAAATAGCCGATGTCCTGCTGGGCTTCCTGGGTCGAGCCACCGATGTGCGGGGTCAGGATGACGTTGGGGATGCCCTGCAGCACCGAGCTGAACGGATCGCCATTGCCCTTGGGCTCCTCCGGGAACACATCGACAGCCGCGCCGGCGATGTGCCCCGACAGCAGGTTGTCGCGCAGCGCCTCGTGGTCGACGACGAAGCCGCGCGCAAGGTTGAGGAAGAGCGCGCGACGACGCATCATCGCGAATTCCTTGGCTCCGAAGAACCCCGCATTGCCCGGGCGTCCGTCGACATGCAGCGAGATGGTCTCGGCGGTGGCCAGGAGCTCCTCGAGCGAGCTGCAGCGGCGCGCGTTGCCGAGCGCCAGCCGATCGGCGATGTCATAGAAATAGACCCGCATGCCCAACGACTCGGCCACCACGGAGAGCTGCGAGCCGATGTTGCCATAACCGACGATGCCAAGGCTGCGGCCCCGGACCTCGTGGGCGCCCTTGGCGGACTTGTCCCAGATGCCGTCGTGAAGGGCCTTCGACTTGTCGGTCAGGTGGCGGGCCATGGCGATGATCTCGCCGATGGCGAGCTCGACCACCGAACGCGTGTTGGAGAAGGGGGCGTTGAACGCCGGGATACCGCGTTCGGCGGCGGCCTGCAGGTCGATCTGGTTGGTGCCGATGCAGAAAGCACCGATCGCACCCAGCTCCGGGCGGGCCTCGAGAACCTTCTCGGTGACCTGGGTCTTGGACCGGATCCCGAGGAGGGACACGCCCTCCAGCGCCTCGATCAGCTCATCCTCGTCGAGCGCGCCGGATCGCAGCTCGACCTCGAAACCGCGTTCTTTGAGGATGTCTACAGCGTCGGTGTGGATGTTCTCCAGGAGCAATGCCTTCACTCGTGGGAGTGTAGAACACTCCCACGAGGTCTCCTGGTCGGGTTCCGTCCGGTGAGCAACCCTGATGCTGCGGTCAGGACGCGCTGCGATCCCGGTCGGAGAGATCGATCTTCGGCACGGCGGCGAGGAGCTCGCGGGTGTACGCCGCACGCGGCTCGGCATACACGGTCCGGGTCGAACCGGCTTCCTCGACCTTGCCGCGCCGCATGACCATGACGTGGTCACAGATGTGGCGGACGACCATCAGGTCATGGCTGACGAAGACCAGGGTCAGGCCCATCTCGTCAACCAGGCTGTTGAGCAGGTTGAGCACCTGGGCACGCACCGACACGTCCAGCGCCGAGACCGGCTCGTCGGCGATCAGCACCTCGGGCCGCGGTGCCAGAGCGCGCGCGATGGCGATGCGCTGGCGTTGGCCGCCCGAGAACTCGTGCGGATAACGCCGGCCGGAATCCGCCGGCAGGCCGACTGCTTCGAGCACCTGTGCGAGCCGGGCAGAGCGGTCGGTAGGGATGTCGGACCGGTGCCTCAACAGTTTGGAACGCAGCGGTTCACAGATGATGTCGGCGACGGTCATGCGGGGGTTGAGCGAGGACCGGGGGTCCTGGAACACCATCTGCACCTCGGCCCTCAGGAATCCCAGCCGGCGTTCCGGGATGTGATTGACCTGTCGGCCGTGGAACAGAATCCGGCCCGAGGTCGGGTGGTCGAGGGCGGCCATCATGCGAATGAGCGTCGATTTGCCCGAGCCGGACTCCCCGACGATCCCGAGTCGTTGCCCCTTGGTGAGGGTGAGGGACACATTGTCGACGGCGACCACCTCGTTCGGGCCACCGGCGCCGAAGACCCGGCGTACGCCGTCGAGTTCATAGACGGGCTGTTCGCTCATCGCTGCCCCCTGGTGAAGAAGTCCGACACCACCGGCAACCGCTCCCCCGGTTCGACCTGATCGAGCCGGGCGGTGGCGATGAGGCCCTGGGTGTAGCCGTGCCGCGGTTCGGTGAAGATCTGCCGCGTGGTGCCGCGTTCGACCACATCACCGTCGAGCATCACCATGATCTGGTAGCACACCTGGGAGACCACGGCGAGGTCATGGCTGATGAACAGGCAGGCGGCACCGACGGCATCGAGGGCTTCGTCGAGGACGCGGAGTACGCGGGCCTGGACGGTCACGTCCAGGGCCGTGGTCGGTTCGTCACAGATCACGAGATCGGGCTTGTTGATCAGGGCCATGGCCAGCACGACCCGCTGGCGCTGGCCGCCGGACAGCTGATGTGGGAACGACCGCGCAATGCGGGGTGGGTCGTTGAGGCCGACCCGTTCGAGGATGTCCAGCACATGGGTGCGCGCAGCGTGCCTCTGGTCCCGGGGACTGTGCAGTTGCCACACTTCCGCCACCTGGCGGCCGACCTTCATGGTGGGGTCGAGCGCCGTCATGGGTTCCTGGAACACCATGGACATGATGTCGCCGCGGAGCCGGGCCACCACCCGGTCGGGCTGGTTCACGATCTCGTGGCCGTCGATCCTGACCGAACCGGTCACGGTCGCCGTCTCCGCGAGCAGGCCCATAACCGCCAGCGCTGTGACCGACTTGCCCGAACCCGATTCGCCGATCAGGCCGAGACGTTCGCCTTTCGCCAGGGTGAAGTCCACGCCGTGGAGCACCTCGCGGCGATCCCGACCAAACGCCACGCGGAGGTCGGCCACCTCGACGATCGGCGTATCCGGAGACGACGCGGTCATCGGATCTCCCGCAGCCGCGGATCCAGCAGGTCACGCAGACCGTCACCGAGCAGGTTGAAACCGAGCACCGCGATCGCGATCGCCAGGCCCGGCCAGACCGCCTGCAGCGGGTCGGAGAACATGTAGGTCTGGGCCTCGCGCAGCATCCGGCCCCAGGTCGGATTCGGTGGTGGCGTGCCGAGACCGAGATAGGACAGAGCGGCCTCGGCGAGGATCGCGATGCCGAAGGAGACCGACGCCTGCACCCCGATCACGGGCGCGATGTTGGGGAGCACGTGCCGCGCCGCGGTATCGAGACGGCTCGTGCCGGCAGCCTTGGCCGCGAGGACATAGTCGGACGACATCACCGACAGCGTCGCGGCCCGGGCGACCCGAGCGAAGGCCGGGATCGTGGCGATGCCGATGGCGGTCATCGCTGTGCCCGTCGAACCCCCGAAGGCCGCGGCGAGCAGGATCGCAAGGAGCAGGGCAGGGAACGCATAGAGCACGTCGACCGCACGCATGATGATCTCGGACAGCCAGCTGGGGGCCATGCCGGCGATCATGCCGAGGGGTACGCCGACGACTGCGGCGATCGCGACCGCGATGATGCCCACCATCAGGCAGATGCGGGCTCCCGCCATCAACATCGACACGATGTCGATGCCGAAGTGATCGGTGCCCAGGAGGTGGGGCCAGGACGGACCCAGCAGGCGGGAGTCGGGGCGTACCTGAAGGGGATCGAAGGGCGTCCAGACCAGCGCGAGGAGCGCGATCAGAACGACCAGGCCCACCAGCGCTGCCCCGGCATAGAGGCCTGCGCGCTTCATGGCTTCTCCCCCGTCACGATGCCTCCCGGGACCGCAGGCGCGGGTCGAGCACGACATAGGAGAGATCGACCAGGGCGTTGATGACCAGGACGATGAAGACGAGCAGCATCACGGTTCCCTGCACCACGATCATGTCGCGCTGGGACACGGCCTGGAGCAGCATCGTGCCGAGACCCGGCATCGTGAAGACCGACTCGATGACGATGGCTCCGACGAACAGGGTCGAGAACTGCAGCCCGAGCACGGTCACGACCGACAGCGACGCGTTGCGCAGCCCGTGTCGGATCAGTGCCGGGAACTGTCGCCAGCCGATCGCCCGGGCCGTGCGGTAGTAATCCTCGGTCAGCACCTCGATGATCGCCGAGCGCACGTAGCGGGCGATCACAGCGGCCTGGACGATGGCCAGCGCGATAACCGGAAGAACGAGATGGCGCGCCCACTGGAGCGGGCTGCTCGTGAGCGGCACATAGCCGTTGGCGGGCAGGAGCCGCAGCTGGACGGCGAACAGATAGATACCGATGATGCCCGCCCAGAAGGCGGGAATCGCCAGACCCACCTGCGACAGCGCCGAGGCAGCGAAACCATCGGCGTGCCGCCGCCGGATCGCTGCCACCATGCCGACCGGGACCGCCAGGATGAGCGCCACCAGCATGCCGAGCAGGACGAGCCAGAACGTCACCGGGAATTTCATGAGGATCTGCTCGGTCACCGGGCGACGGCTGAGCAGGGAGGTTCCGAAGTCTCCGGTGAGCATGCCGCCCACCCACTCGAAATAGCGGACTACCCCGGGGCGGTCCAGACCGAGCTGCTCGCGCAGTCGTTGGAGTGCCTCCGGGGTGGCGCCCTCACCGAGGATGACCGTCGCCAGATCTCCGGGGAGGAGCTCCCCCACCCCGAAGATCAGGACGGATGCCAGCGCCAGGCTGACGAAAAAGATCGCCAGCCGGCGCAGGATCCACTTCGCCAGGCCCATGGTCTGGTATCTGTCGCCGTCAGCCCGCCGCGATGGTGGTCAGGTCGAAACTCAACGTGTTGGCGTTCTGCGGGACGCCGGTGATGTTGGGCTTGGTGATGACCAGGTTGGGCAGCAGGAACAGCCAGTCGGCACCGGCATCCCGGCTCAGGAGCGCCAGGGCTTCCTTCAGCTTGGGAGCCTGCTGCTCGGCCGGACCCGAATCGGCTTCCGCAACCAGACGGCGGAACTCCTCGCTGTCGTAGTGGAAGTAGTAATCCGGGTTGGCGAAACGGACGAAGTCACGCGCCTCGACGTGGGCCACGATCGACATGTCGTAATCGGCGTTGGTGTGCACGACCTCGAGCCAACGGGCCGGGAATTCGAGCTGGTCGATTTCGGCTTCGATCCCCACCTCACGCAGCTGCGATTGGATGAACTGGGCGGAAGCAGTGGCATAGGGCAGCGTGGGTACGCGGAAACGCAGGCGCAGATTCTGGGCGCCCGCCTCGGCGAGCAGCGCCCGAGCCCTGTCCTGGTCGAACGGATAGTCGCCCGTGCGGTCCTCGAACCACGGATCGGTGGGCGGGGCCATCGAGCCGATGAGTTCGCCCTTGCCGGCCCAGACCGTGTCGCGCAGCGCCTCCTTGTCGATGGCGTGGCGGATCGCCTGACGCACCCGCGGGTCCCTCAGGCCCTCGGACTGACCGTTCATCGACAGGACGATCTCGCCGTTGGTGGTTCCCTCGACGACCTTGAACCGATTGGTGTCGGCGAACTGCGGCAGCGCGGCCGGCGCCTGCAGGTTGGAGATGATGTCGAGGTCACCCGCGAGCATGGCGGCGTTCATGGCGTTGGGATCGGTGAAATAGCGGAAGGTGACCTCGTTGAAGCGGGCCGGCGTACCCCAGTAGTTGGGGTTCTTCTCCAGCGTCACGGAGCTGTTGGGGATCCAGTCGGCGAGCTGGAACGGCCCCGAGCCGGCGGTGGAGTTGGCCAGGTCGGCGGTCGACTCGGAGTCGAGGATGATGCCGGCCGTGGACGACATGTCGAAGAGCCAGAGGTTGCTCGGGTTCTTCAGGACGATCTCGACGGTCTTGTCATCGACCGCGCGCACCGATTCGACCGGAGCCATCTGGCCCTTCACCGCGCTGGTGGTGGTGTCGGAGTTCTGGATGCGCTCGAAGCTCCAGACCACGTCCTTGGCCGCGACCGCACGCCCGGAGGCGAACTTGGCGGCGGGATCAAGATTGAAGGTATAGGTTTTGTTGTCGGCCGAGACATCCCAACGCTGCGCCAGCAACGGCTTCAGCTGGCCCTCGGCATCCAGCTTCACCAACGTTTCATAGACGTTGTAAAGCACCACCTGCGGGATGGCCGCAGCGTTGTTGATCGTGGGGTCCAGAGTGGATGGCGACGCGGTGGCGCCGACCGACAACGTGGTCTGGGCCGCATTGCCGTTTCCGTCGCCGCTGCCATTGGAACCCGGCGAGCCGGACGTCGTGCATGCGCTGAGCAACAGGCCGGCCACGGCCATCACGGCCACCACGACGCGGGCCGAAAAACGCTGGGTCATATCGGGAGATACCTCCGTCAGGGGGTTTGGACGCAGATATCTAACCACGGTGCCCGGTGTCCTGTGAGTTTCGGACACCCTCGGACATCATGTCGTCGTGGACCGATTCTCCCTGCAAAGACTGGCCCTTCGCGCCTTCGATGTCAGCGAACGGTCGCTCCGATTCGGACGCGCCGCCCAACGCCGCAGCGTCGCACGCTGGCGCAGCCGCCTCTGGATGATCACCCAACAGGCGTTGGCCGCCGGCATCGCCTGGTTGATCGCCGAGCGGGTCTTCGGACATCCGCTCCCGGTCTTCGCGGCCGTCGCGGCAATCCTCACCCTCGGGTCCAGCTTCGGTCAGAGGCTCAGCAGGGCCGCCGAGGTCGCGGTGGGTGTCGCCGTCGGAGTCTTCTTCGGCGACCTGTTCGTGATCCTCGTCGGGCGGGGATGGTGGCAGGTGACCCTGGCGGTCCTGATCGCCATGTCCGTCGCAATCTGGATCGGCGCGCGTGACCTGATGGTCGCCCAGGCCGGCGTACAGGCCGTGGTGGTGGTGATCATGCCGCTCCCCGACGGAGGAGTCTTCCTCCGCTGGATCGACGCGGTGATCGGATGCGCGCTGGCGCTGATCATCGCGACGCTCGCGCCGACCGGGCCGATCCGCAAACCCTTCGACCTTGCCGCGGCGGCACTCAACGAGAGCGCCGACGTGCTCCTGGAGGTCGCCCGTTCCCTCCGCAAGCGGGACCTCGAGGCCGGCGACCGCGTCCTCGAACGCGCCCGGGCGGTCAGTGAGCGCATGGCGGTGCTCGACGACGCGGCTGCCGAGGGGCTTGCCGTGGTCCGCTATTCCCCGTTCCTGCGCACCCAGCGCCGGAACATGGTCGACCTGTTCGATCTGGTCGACCCTCTTGACCGCCTGACGCGAAATGTCCGCGTCCTCGCGCGGCGCGCCGCCGTTCTCCTCTGGCACGCCGACGACATGCCCGAGACCTATCTGGTGCTGCTCGAGCAGACAGCCGGCCAGATCCGCGGGTGTGCCGATGAGTTGGCCGACGGACGCCTGCCGGTGGCCATCCGCGAGCGGGTCATCAGACTCGGCGCCGAACAGAGCCAGCTCGACCTCGTGAACTCCATCTCCGCGGTGGTTGTTCTGGCGCAGCTGCGGTCGATCCTGGTCGACCTTCTGGAGATCTCCGGCATGTCGTACGCCGATGCCCGCGACGCCCTCCCCGATGCTCACTGACGTTCGCGAGGGCGGAACACCTACCACCGTCGATTTGCCTTCCGTTTGTCCTCGTGTAAGGTTGACCGAGCAACAACGACGCGGGGTGGAGCAGCTCGGTAGCTCGCTGGGCTCATAACCCAGAGGTCGCAGGTTCAAATCCTGCCCCCGCTACCAATCGGCCCCGGGATTCCAAGGAATCCCGGGGCCGAAAGCATGTAAAGACTTGAACCGACGTCCACAAAGTGGCCATTTACTCCCTCGGTGGGGCCGTTCGACGGCCTGTTGGGGTGCATCGTTCGGGATGGTTGGGACTGTCCCGCTGTCGTTCGGGGCGCCTTGCACACCTGTAGGGCATGAGTACCAACACCACTTCCATGAGCGCTCCCATGTTGGAGCCGTTGCTGCGTATCGACCAGGTCGCCGAGTATCTCGGTGTCTCCGTTCCAACGATCTACGACTGGCGGGTCGCTGGTGGTGGGCCGCGTGCGATTCGGGTGGGTCGTCACCTGCGCTTCGCTCACGCCGATGTGGCTGCCTGGGTCCAGGCGCATCGGGAGTCGCGTCCCGACGACCCTCCTGCTGTCGTGTTCGAGGGGCGGTGAGGTGAGGTGGCGCGTCCACGGACCCCGGTGGGGACGTTCGGTGACATCAGTTTCGAGACCGCCGACAACGGCATGGTGCGTGCCCGCACCCGTTACCGCGACGAGGATGGTCGGCTGCGGCGGGTTCAGGCCAGCGGTGAGAGTGAGCGTGCCGCCGAACGCAACCTGAAGCAGTTGTTGTCCAAGCGCTCTCATCATGGCGGGTTGGGAGAGTTGTCGCCGGATTCGTCGTTCCTGCGGCTGGTGGAGGTCTGGCTTGAGGACCTCGATTTGGAGGACCGGCTCGCCGAGTCCACGAGGGCGTTGTATGAGCGCAACATGCGCCAGCTCGTGCTGCCAGCGTTCGAGCAATACTCCTTGCGGGAGATCACCGTCGCGAAGGTCGATCGGTTCCTGAAGGCGCAACGTCGTACCAGATACAGCATGGCCAAGCAGTGCAAGGTGGTGCTGGGTCTGGCGTTCGGTTTGGCGGTGCGTTACGAGGCGATGGCCCGCAACCCGGTACGCGAGACCGCCCGGCTGCACAAGCCAGAGTCCCACGCGAAGTCGCTGACCGCCGCGCAGGTCGCCGCTATTCGTCGGGCAGCATCGGGCTGGCGACGCGGTGAGGGGTTGAGTGGCCCGAAGCCCGATGGCCAGTTGGAGGCGATCATCGAGGTCATGCTGGGCACCTCGGCCCGGATCGGGGAGGTGTTGGCGATCCGCAAGTGTGATGTCGACATGACCGCGACACCGCCGACCGTCCGGCTCTGTGGGACGGTCGTCTCACCGAAGGGCAGACCGACTTACCGCCAAGACCACGGCAAGTCAACCAAGTCCCGCCGCACGGTGTCAGTGCCGTCGTTCACTGCCGAGGCCATCCGTCAACGCCTCGTCGCTGTTGCAGAGGAGGATGGTGAGCATCTGTTGTTCTTCTCGCGCAACCACACGCCGTTGACGACGAACAATGTGCGCCGCCGGTTGCGGGCCGTGCTGGAGGAGGCCGGGGTTGAGGGGGTGACGCCGCATTCGTTCCGACGGACTGTGGCCACGGTCATCGACCGGGCAGGTGGAGCCGACCTCGCTGCTGAGGTGCTCGGCCACACGTCCTCGGAGATCACCAAGGCCCACTACATCGAACCGAACGAGCGGGTGAACCCGGTAATGGCCGACATCCTCGAACAAGCCCTCGCCCCGGAACACGACGCTGAGAATGTGGCGTGAGCCAGAAAACACCGGGATTGGCGGTGGTGCCGATTCGGCACCACCAACGGCCCCGCCGACTCGGCGGCCCCGTTACGACCAGCAGAAACGTGATCCGGGCAGGTCGGTGCGACTCGCTTTGAGCGCACCACACGGTCCCGCTGAATCAGCATGACCGACGCGACCAGCGGAAACGTCGTTCCCGGGGCCATTCGAGAGCGGGCCGCTCTGGTGGCGGTGAGTCAACACCAACGGTGGTGCCGATTCGGCACCACCGTTCAACCCAACACGGTGGTGAGGAGTCCTCCCCGCCGTCTGCCCGCCCAACGGTGCCGTCGATTCGACGGGACCGTTTCCCTTGGCGCGGTGGTGTTGAGTCCACACCGCCGTGGACATCCCCAACGGGAGTGCCGAGTCGGCACCCCCGTTCACCCTTGCCAGAGCCGACGCAACGGCGAGACGCGAGGAGGTCATGTATCGACGTTGCGCCTGAATCACGGGAATGTCAACCCCGACATCGGAGACGCTGTCGAGCGTCCCGCGATGTTCCACGACAGTCCATGACAACCCGTAACAACCAGCAACAACCGGTGGTGAAACAGGTACGCCGGTCGTCTCACCATGTGGCCCGACTACAGGCTGGGGCGGAAGTCGCGGTCGCTGCCGGGTCGGCTGGGTGGTGGCTCCTGCTGGCGGGCGCGGTCGGCAGGGCGCAGGCGACTGCGGCGGCTGATCGCTTGGCGCAACTCGTCATCGAGTTGTTCGCGGGTACGCGGATGCCGTGGGGCGAAGAACGTCTCCTCAGAGACCCGCAGCCGTTCCCAGCGGTCTTCTTGCTCCTCGACCACGGTGACGGGTTGTAGTGCGGGGCGGATGAGGGCGTCGATGCCGCGTTCGTCGGTGCTGATGGCAACGGTGCGGGCGTAGCCGAACACGTAGGCCTCGATCTGTGACCAGTCGATCACCCATCCGGCCTCGCGGGCGAGTTGGTTAAAGAAGATGAACTGGCTGCGGGTGTTCACGTCCCTGAACGGGTGCAGCACCGTCGTCTCGCCCCACACCCACGCCAGCCCCTCGGAGAAGGAGTCAGCGTCACGGTCACGTAGGAACCCCAAGTCGTCGGCCAGGGCGGTGAAGATGCGGTCGGCCTCGGCAGGAATGAACTCGGGGCGACAGTGCGCCAGTCCGGTGCCGCCGGGACCGGTGTCCGAGACACGCAGCTGTCCGCCCCAGGTGTAGAAGTCCTGGACGAGGTAGGCATGAATCGCTTGCAGATGCGTCAGGTCGAAGTCGCTGTCCAGCGGGTGTCGAAGTAGTTCGAAGAAGCGGGCGCTGATCGCTCGTCCCTCGGCTTCTTTCCACAGTTCCGGGTTGGTGTAGCCGGGGATGTTGACCAGAACACTGGTGCCCGGATAGGCGTACGGGTCAGGCATCACCGATCACCGAGATTCATGCACTGCGCCAGCGTCAGCGGGTGAAGCCGTACTTGGCTTCCAACTCCGCGAAACCCTCAGCGATGACCTGCTCTGCGGTCGCTTCGCCGGACAGAATGCGACGGCCAGCCGCACGGTCGGCAGCCGTGAGTTCCTCACCCGTGGCCCGGAACGCCGCATCGGCCTCGGCCATGAATCGGTCGATCCGCGCCTGCGGAATCGTCTTCGTCGTCGCCATCACAGCCTCCTTCGTTCGCTTCGGCTACCGCCAGCCTACCTCTGACATGAGTCTGGCTGGGGGAACCACTACAAGCCCCGCCAGTGGTCGCGTTCCGGGCCGGGACGTGACGGCGAGACGGAACGGGCTTGGGCTTCACGTCGTGCTTGCTCGGTCGCGGCATGCTCAGCCTCCATGCGCTCGTGCTGTTGGCGGATGAGGCGTGCGGCGTCGGCGGGTGGGAGCGATTCGATGCGGTCGAGGTAGGCGCGGGCCTGCTCGGTCTGCTGCTTGAGCCGCTTCACATGGGCGGCGGGGCGTCGGGTGTTCCCGAGGAGCCGGGCAGCGAGGTCGGCGTGTTCGGCGAGTTGACGCTGGATGAGGTTGCTAAGGGCGCGACGAGCCTGTGCCGCCTTCCGGGTCGCTTCGACCACACGATTGTCGCGGTCGGCTTCATGGTTGCTGACGGCTTCGACCCATCCGGGCAGGCTGGCGTCCGTCTGCGGGGCATTGCCCCAACGGTCCCGTACCTGTTGCTCGACGGCGTGATGGGAGGCGACTGCATCGCGGGCGGTGCGCTCGGCGGCCCGCCTGCCGAACCGGTTGGGTTGGGCGCGATGGGCCTCCCGCGAGGCTTCCAGGCTGGCGAGGAACGCTTCGCCGTCGGTGGTGGCCTGCGCGACCAAGGGGGTCAGTACCTCACTGCGGAGCTTGGCCGCGTGGGTCTCGGCGGCTACGACGACCTGTTCGGCACGTTCACGGTCGACGCGATGCTCCTGGGACTGTGAGGCAAGTGCCGCGAGCGCGTTCTCGATGTGCCCGACCCGCGTCTCGGTATTGGTGATGAACTCGCGGAGCCGTGCTCGTTCGGCGTCGACCTCGGCGACGGGGCCGTGGGCAACGAGCCCGGCAACTTCTTCACGCGCCGCAACTGTGGCGGCGTTGAGTCCTCGGTCGGCACGGTCACGGGTCAGGGTGTCGGTGAACTGCTCGCGTGCGTCGGCCAGGTCGGTGGCGACGATGTGTAGGACGTTGGAGTGGCGTCCTCGGGTCATACCGACATAGACACCAGCCGCGTCGAGGGCATCGGACAGGATCGTGTGGGCAACATCAACGGTTGTGCCTTGGACGCCGTAGGCGGTGACCGCATAGGCAAGGTGTGCGTGCTCGGCCACGTACTCGGACGGGAGCCGCACCGTCCGCTCACGTTTGTGGGCATTGCCCGTCTCGACCGCGAACACGTCTCCGTTTTCGGTGACGTGTTGGACGGTCCAGGTCTGGCGGTTCGCCACTCCGAGCTGGGCATCGTTGCGGCGGGTCTGGATCACGTCCCCTGCCCCGATGGGCAGGCCGTCGTTGCCGAAGGCGGTGCGGGTGTCGTCGACCTCACCGGCGGTGACGCGGCGTTGGCGGATCTGCTCGCTGAGGGCACAGGCTTCGTTGTTGGTCGCGGTCGTGATGGCGTCACCGGCCCGCGCCGTCTCGGCTACGACGGCTTGTACTTCCTCGTTGCTGTCGTGCAGGCGGACGAGTCCGAGCGTGTGGAGTTGGTCGAACAAGGCGGCGGGGTTCTCGCCTCGCCGTAGTTGCACTGTGAGGTTGGAGTAGGTGGGGTCGGTGAAGCGATGCACGGTTGTCATGTCGAACACCTCGGGCACCAGCACCGCTGCGATGTCGAGCACACCACCACGGCCCACGGCCGGGATCTGTGCGCGGTCACCCACCAGCGCGAGACTCGCACCGGATTCGTCAGCGACGTGGAGGAGGGCGAGGGCGGTGTCTTGGTCAAGCATCCCCGCCTCGTCCACCACGATCCGCTCACCCGCAACCAACCTGGCTTCGGCAGGTGGACGGATGTAGGGCCGACCCGTGTCCGGGTCGATGTCGCCCAGACCGAGGCGGCTCCAGACGCCGTCGTCGTTCCACCGCCACCCGTGGGCGTAGACGAGAGTGGCCACGGAGTCGGCTTGGATGCCGAGTTCCTTCGCGGCGACGTTGGCGGCCTTCTTCGTCGGCGTCACCACCCGTGTTGCACGACCCTGTTGCGCCGCTGCCGCGATGGCAACACCCAGCATCGTCGTCTTCCCGGCACCGGCCGCGCCTTCCACCACAACCAACGGCATGGTGGAAGCGACAGCCGCTGCGGCGCGTTCTTGGTCGGCATCCAGCCCGCGCTCAGCAGCGAGACCGCTCACATCCACCTCATCCTGCAACGGCACGCTGGCGCTGACCGTCAGGAGGTCGCGCAGTTCGGTCTCGGCCGCGACCACTCGCAACGACGTCAGATGCGCCACATGCTCAGGCGTCGCTGCGCCGGGCGGGAGGATCGAGAGGCAATCCTCGACGGCGAGGCGCGTGGTGATGGCGATGAGGTCTCGCAACTCCTCGCCGGTGGCGGTGACACCGTGCTCGGTGATGATCCGGGTGACGTGCTCCTGCACGGTGTGGACCGTCCAGGCTGATGCGCCAGCGGCGCAGCGATCCAGCGCCCGTGCAGCGATCTGCTGCACCCGCAACTCATCCAGTCCCACCGGGTTGCGGTGCGGTGCACGTGGAAGGTTCGGGGTGTAGCCGGCATCGTCGAGCTCACGCCGCCACCCCTCCTCGCTGCCCAGTGTCGTGGGCTTCTTGTTTGGACGCCCGTGGTCCCACGCCTTCGCATGCAACCGCGCCCGCACCACCGGTCCCGGCTCTCGTCCGGATGGGCTTCCTCCCACTCGGCGGTGAAGCGGGCGAGGTTGCGTTCCACCTGCGTGGCCCGCTTCGACATGAGCGCGTTGAACTGCTCCAACTCGGTGACCTCGCCCGTCACGGGGTCGAGTGTCAGACCATGAGCATCCAGCACCGTTGCGAGCTTCGGGTGCGCGGCAATCACCGCCGCCCCGAGGGCACGGATTACGCCTTGCTGCTTGAACAGCGCCGCTGTGTCCAAGGCCCGCCACTTCCCAGGGGCCCGGACGCGGGTGCCGATCGGGAAGTGAATGTGCCGATGGGATCACCGGCCCGTGAGGTGCGATGCAGGACCGCCACCGTCTGCAACCCCTCGACGGGCACCACCTCCTGCATCCTGCGCGGCCCCACCCGGGTGACGGAGTGCTGGGAGAGCCAGCGGCGAATCTCGGCGGCGGCGTCCCGCTGTGCCTCATCAAGTGCGTCCGAGACCTCCGGGTGCAACGCCGCCGCAATCGACATGGACTTCGGGGTATTCACCACCATCTCCGCGAACCGTGGGGAACCGCGACGTCCCTCGCCCGGCAGACGCGGCGTGCCCATCGACGTGCCGGTCAGCGGGTCGCTCCAGTCCACCCATGCGGCGTACTCCTCCCGCGTGAGCGAGCGTTCGGCCATGACGTCACCGGCGGCGTCGGTCACGGTGAACTCGGCGAGCGCGGTGCCGCCCTCCAAGTAGTAGTCGTCCGCCGTCGACCGGTCCGACTCCAGATACCGGCACGCAGCAACGCCCGTGCCACGAAACAGGGTCACACCACCCCTCACGCCGCACCGCCTCCTCACGTCTTCGTGAGACAGGTGTGCAGCCACTACCGCCGGTAGCATGCGTCCATTCATATCGACGCGGGCCTAGGTTCGAGACGGAGAGCAGCTCGGGAGATTCGCCGGACCCGGGGCGTGTAGCTAGGCCGGGTCTGCTGCATGTGGGCCGGTGTCGTGGCGACAGTATGCATCGAGGTGACAGGGCACTTGGGGCTTCGTTGTCCAGAACTTGCTGCGCCGCGTCAGAGCGCGATTCCCAGGTTCGGAAGGAGTCTTTCCCGGAGAGTCAGGACATCGAACTCATGTGATCGGGACCGTGAGGCCGAGACGCTGTTTCCACCGGCGTCCGCCGACCTGTCGCCATGAAGGGAACCGCATGTCCATCGCCACTTCTGAACGCCTGCTGCCGTGGTCGGGTGCGGTGGCCGGCCTTGCGTGGATCGCGCACGGCGGTCTCAAACGATTCGGCACCGACGACCAGCCGGACGGAGCTTCGGTAGAGGTCATCAACGACCACCTCTCGCTCAACATCGCCAGCCAGGGGGGCCTGATCGTGATGGGCATCGCGCTGCTCTTCTTCAGCGTGGCGACCCGCAATCACCTTCGCTCGGGCGAATCGGCCGACACGACCTTCTCGGCCGTAGCCTCTGCGGGATGGATCGTGGCCGTTGCCGCGATCTCGCAGATGGTCGTGTGGGGGTGGGCGCTCATCAACGGCGCGGCGGATGCCGACGACCAGACCGCTGCTGTCGTGTTGGGCTACGCGGAGTTCTTCGGCTGGGCGGGGCTGGGCATCGGTTTGGCCACGGCGTTCATCGCCACCGGCCTTGGTGGATGGCGGAACGCGGTCCTGCCGCGCTGGTTCGCTGTCGTGTCCGTCGTTCTCGGTGTACTTGCCGCGCTCGGCAACGCCGGGATTCCGCCGGGCGGTTTGGTGACCTACTTGCTGCTTCCCTTCTGGCTCCTGACCGCTTCGGTCGTGATCGCCAAGCGGCAGCGTGCTCGCCTCAAGGCAGGCGGGTAGCCGGGGGCGGCAGCGGAAGGGTTGCTTCGACGCTGCCTCCGGTGGGGCTCGGTCCCGCGTGGATGGTGCCGCCGAGCAGTTCGGCCCGTTCGCGCATCGAGGCGAGCCCGGTACCCGCCTCCCAAGAGAGGCCAGGTGAGGCGCCGTCGTCGGTGACGTTGATGCGCAGCGTGTTGCCGTCCTCGGTCACCTTGATTCGCACCTTCCGGGCGAGCGAGTGACGCGCGGCGTTGGTGAGTGCTTCGACGGCAATGCGGTAAGTCGTGACCTCGACGGCTGCCGGTAGCGGCCCAACCTCGATCTGGACGTCGACCTCGATCCGGCGACCGTCCGCTCCGTAGGTGGACTCGGCGCGTTGGCGAAGCGCTCCGGCGAGACCGAGCTGGTCGAGGGCGGGTGGTCGCAGGTCCAGGGCGATGCGGCGGACTTCTCCCAATGCCGCCGTCACCTCGCCACGCACGGCTGCGATCAGCGCGAAGGACTCCGCCGGGGAGTCCTGCACACGATTGGCCGCCGCATCGGCGGTGAAGGCCGCGCCGCTGAGCAGCGGCCCGATCCCATCGTGCAGGTCACGGCGCAGCCGTCTGCGCTCCTCCTCGACCGCCGCGATCTCCCGCTCCACCGAGTGCCGGAGGCGTTCGGCGAGCTGACCGGCACGCAAGGTCTGGGCGAACAACGGTATGACGATGCGCAGCACCTGCTCATCGTCCGCAGAGAACCGCAGATCACCGGGCCTCAGCCCCACGATGAGGCGGGTGTCCGGCTGGTCCGCGCTGTCGAGCGCGAAGGTGCGGGTGTAGGTGACCGGGTTTCCGCTGTGCCACTCGACACGCCCGCTGGTCTCGATGGCCGCATACGGCAGCACCATTGCCTCACGGAGTGCGTCGAGTCCGGCCTGCGGCGAGTCCGCGACCTCGCCCACGAGACCGGATGCGGCACGGAGCGGATCAGGGCGCTTTCCGAACAGCACCTCGTCCACGACGCCGCGCAGGATGACCTGCAGGGGGCGCACTGCGAACGCGAGTCCGGCGCAGGTCAGCGCGACGACACCAAGTGGCATTGGACTGCCACGGTCGGCTTCCACCAGGGCGAGTCCGCCGACGGCTATCGCCACGAAGACAGCCACGACGGTCGCGTTGACCACCAGCGGCGTGACGATCCCGCGCACATCGACGACATCACCGCGTACTGCCCCTACGACCATCGCGATCGGGCCGGTCAGGCCCAGCAGCGGAACCAGCGGGCCTGGGTCCACGGCAGTCCCGGCCAAGGCGTCGCCGGTGAAGGACACCAGGGCGATCAGAAGGCAGCCGCCGAGCCAGGCGGTGGTGGACCACATCAGCGCTCGGCGTGTCTGCGCCTCGCCGTTCTCCCAGGTCCACCAGATCGTCAGCAGGAGGAACAAGACGATGGTCAGCGGCATCCAGGCAACGGCCGGAGTCACCAACACCATCACCGTGCCAGCAAGGCCGACCGCGCTCAGCAGGGTCAGCGAGATCGCGGCCGGTTGAACCCGGGGATAGCAGGCCACCGCGAGCGGTAGCAGCACGCCGAGTGTGATCCGCAGACCGACATCGGCGGCGTGGGTGGCTCCAACGGCTGCACAGCCGATGACCCCGAACACGCCCACGCCTGTCGCGGCAAGCAGGGCACCGGAGGCCGTCGCAGTCCGGGTGCGCAGCAGCCACACCCCACAGACCAGCGCGGTGACAGCGAAGGCTGCATCGGCCAGCATCAGCCAGGCACTCATCAGATGGTCGCTCGCTGTCGCTCGCTCATGGTTCTCCGAAGCCCTCACGCCGTGCGCGCACGATCGCCTCGGAGCGGTCGGTGACGCCGAGCTTGGTGAAGATCGACGACACATGGTTGGCGACCGTCTTGGGCGACAGGAACAACTGGCCGGCGATCGCGTGGTTGCGATGACCCGACGCCACCAGATCGAGCACCTCGCGCTCACGGACCGTGAGATCGGGGAACGGCGTGGACGGTGAGGTGGAGAAGTCCACGACCGCCTGCACGACCTCGGCGCCGAAGATCGCCTCACCCGCCGCCACGGCACGGATCGCCCGGTCGATGTCGCTCTGATCGGCACCTTTGAGCACGTAGCCCAGCGCACCTGCCCTCATCGCCGCCTGCACCGTCTCACGGTCGTCGAACATCGTGAGTATCAGGATCGCGGTCTCGGGCACGCCACTTCTGATCCGGCGGGTGGCGTCGATGCCGTCACCATCGGGCATCTTCACGTCGAGGAGAACAACGTCAGGCCGATGCGCGACCACGGCTGCCACCGCGGCGTCTCCACTCCCCGCCTCGGCCACCACCTCGTAGCCACCGAGTGAGTCGAGCAGGGCACGCAGCCCACTTCGCACGACAGGATGGTCGTCGGCGAGCACGACCCGGAGCAGGCCGTCGGGATGGGGCATGGTCACCATTGTCCCATGCGATAACCGTCGCCGTCATGGGGCCGCTTTCCCGGCTCGGCTGGGATTGTTCCCGAGCAGATTGGGGCGAGGCGTCGATGCGCTTGTGATGCGCGAGGACCCAGAGTCGAGGGGTCGGAGTCGAATCACCGAGTCACCGAAGGAGTAGTTGCATGAACCCACGACCGCCATCTGCCGCCGACACTGCCGTGGCGCAACACGAACCCGTCAGGAGCAACCCCATGGCCCCCTACCAGTCGCCCCCGGCATGGAGCCCGCTCAACAAGCTCGGCCTCGCGCTGACGATCCTGCTGTCGATCGGCAACATCGCCAGCGCCCTTGGTCCGTCGCCGGACGGAGAGACCGGGCCCCCGCTCGGCATCCTGCTGGCAGGATCGATCCTCGGGTTGATCGGCACCATCGCCGGCGTCCTCGCCTGGGTCAAGAAGAGCCGGGCCGCTGCGCGGCTGGCGGCCATCACGATCGTGCTCTGCTCGATCTCGGCCCTGCCCGCGTTCTTCGTCGACGTGCCAGCAGGCGTCAAGGCGCTCGTCGCCGCGATGGTGTTGCTCACCGTGACGGCAGTCGTCCTCACCTTCTCCGCCCGCAGGAGTGCCCGATGATCGCCGCGGTCAGTCTGCTGCTGGCCTTCCCGCTGGGCTTCTTCTTCCGCTCACGGCTGACCGCCGGGGTGATCTTCGGGTTCGCCTGGATGTGGGCCTTCACCTATCAGAGCGTCTACCTGCTGGTCGACACCCTCGGCGGCAGCAAGGTGTTCATCCCCGGCGAGTTCCCTTGGGCGTACGGCGTCATCAGCCTGGCGATCGGACTCGTCGGAGTCGGCCTGCTCGCCCTCGGCCACCTGCTCGGAACCAAGCGCCGGAACAAGGCAGCCCTCTCCGTCTGAGAGCCTGTCCGTCACGGGGTGACTTGCCGAGTCACCCCGTGCGGCTGCTTCGGATGATGGCGATGGCCTTGGAGCGGTCCTCGGCGCCGAGTTCGAGTACGACCGCCGACACGTAGTTGGCGACGGTCTTGACCGACACGTACAACGGCAGAGCCCAAGGGTCAACCTGCGATCCAGGCGATGCCCACGCCGGCCACGGTGATGAGCACGTTGAGGATCGCGAAGACCAGGCCGACGATGCCGAAGACACGCGGCGCCCCAGCGGCGGGAGTCCGGCCGCGGGTCAGACCGGCCAGGAAGGCGGCAGTGGCGCCGAACATGCCGGGCGTGCCGGAGAAGAACAAGATGATGGTCGGCACCGCGAGCGCACCGAACACGATGGCACCGACTCCTGCGCGTGCTTCGGTGCGGGAGAACCACCAGGCCGATGTCGACGAGCGGCTCGATGATCGGACGCGGTTCGGCCACGAATCCGGAGGCGGCGACAACCAAGGCGACGGCCCCGATCCCAGCCGTTGCGGTGGCACCGTAGGCGGCAGGCGTTGCGACGAACCAGGTCAGGCACGCAGCGCCGAGCGCACTCGCGCAGGGCCGCGACGATCCAAACTCGCCAACGCCGCTCGCCACGAGACTGTCGCCGGGGCAGCATGGCCGCCAGCGCGGGGAGCACCAGCGCCACGAGCGTCAGCGGTCCCCACTCGGCCGCGAACCGCAGCATCTGCGGCTCACCGGGGGTGCCGTCGGCCCAGAAGTATCCAACGCACATCACGACCGTCGGGGTGGCCGTCGCCGCCACACAGGCCCAGCCGATCGGTGAGTGAGGCCGTCGGTCGAGCAGCACGATTCCGGCGATGCCGAGCGCGATCCACGCGATCAGCGGCAAGGCGGCACCAGCGGGAGCCCCCTCGCGTGGGAACTCACCTACCAGCGGCCCGCTGGCCACGGCCAACAGCAGCGACCCGACGATGACGCTCATCGGCACCGCCGGTGGAGTCTGCTCCAGCGGTGGGTTCGGCGCGGCGCGGACGGTGGTCACCACACCATTGTCGCCCCCGGCCAGGCGGCGGTCACCGGTCACCGGCAAGCCGGGACGACTCCGGGACCAGCCGGGACAGCACCGGGACATCAGGGGTGCGCACGGCATCGACCGCAGGCTGCCAGTCGGTCGAATCTGGGAGTCCACCATCAGCAGCCTCCCGAACAGACACCGATGATGAACCGAGGAGAGTCCCCATGACCCAACCGCCCGCCACCACACACCGACGAGACATCATCCTCGTCGGAGGCGTGTTCGCCCTGACGACGGTCGCCAACTTCGCGTTCAACTCCGTGATCGCGGCGTGGGACCTTGCCGAGGACTTTGGAGCAGGCGGGCGTTCGCGCGAGGATCAATTGCCCGTCATCGCCGTCCTCGGAGTTCTCGCGCTTGTGGTTGCGCTGGTTCTCGCCAAGGTCTTCTCAGGGGAGAAGGCGGCGAAGGGCGCTGTCGTGCTCGGAGTCCTCGCGATCCTGAGCCTGCCGGCGTTCTTCTCCGGCGCACCAGCCATCTTTGGGTCACTTGCCGCAGTCCGGGCGGGGTTCGCGCGTGGGGGACAGCCGACGAGCGGTGCAGCGCGAGGATTCGGAATCGCGGGCATCGTGATCGCGGTCCTCGTCATCGTTGCCGTGTTCGGAGGCAACATCGCCGGCATCGTCTCGAATGCCGTGTCCTGACCGGCCGTTCGCCCGCGGAAGGGACGATCCGGCGCGACGGTCAGGTGCCGATGCCACCCGCCAGACCGAGGGTGATGGCATCCTCGCGGCTGGTGAACTCCGAGCTTCGTGAGCATCGTGGAGATGCGGTTGCGGACGGTCTTGGGTGCGAGGAAGAGTCGCCCGGCGATCTGCGCCGGGCTGAGGCCCTGCACGAGGAAGGTGAGGATTTCGCGGTCGCGGGCGTCGAGGGCAGCCAGGGGATTGGCGTCCGGCAGCACCGTCGCGGCGAACACGACGGGGCCGCTCGCGCCTCGCCCGAGCACGGTGGAGCCTTGTGCGGCGGAATGTATTGCTGCGCGGAGCTCGGCTGGATCGGAGTCTTTGAGCAGGTAGCCGTCGAGTCCGGCGCCGAGGCTGCGGATCACCGCACCGGGATCGGATGCCATCGTCAGCACGAGCACCCGGGTGCTGGGCCAGCGGCACTTCAGTGCGGTGCCGAGGCTGATGCCGTCGCCATCGGGCAGTTGGAGGTCGAGCACACACACATCGGGTTCGGTCTCCAACGCGAGCGATTCAGCTTCCCGCGCGCTCGCGGCGCTGCCGACCACCGTCATCGCCGGGTCGGCTGCGATGAGCGCACTGAGTCCGGCAAGGACCACCGGGTGGTCGTCGACCACGACCACCCGAATCATCGTTCCGCCGTGGGAAGGGTGAGCAGGAGCCGTGTGCCGGTTGGCAGCATCGGCTCGATCGACAGTGTTCCGCCGACCTCGGCTGCCCGGCCGCGCAGCGATTGCAGGCCGACACCGGGAACCACCGCGCCGCCGATGCCGTCGTCGCTCACGGACACCCGCAGACCGTCCGGGTTGTCATCGAAGCCGATCGAGACCTGTGCCGCGTGAGCGTGCTTGATCGCGTTGGTGATTCCCTCGGCGATCACACGGTAGACGAGAACGGACCTGTCGGTGTCCAACCGGCCGGGGACCTCGGTCATCAGTGTGACGTGGGTGGCGCCGCCGTTGAACGACTCGACCAGTTGAGTGATGGCGGCGTCCAGGTCGCCTTCGTGCAGCGCCACCGGGGCGAGTCCTGACACGATCCGGCGCAGATCGGCTCGGCAGGCAGCGAGGTCGTCGGCGAGGTCGTCGAGCTCGGGTAGACGGTGTGCCTCCCGCGCCGCCTGCACCCGCATGCTCATGCCGGCGAGCACGGGCCCGAGGTCGTCGTGCAGGTCGGCCAGGATGCGCGATCGTTCGAGATCGCGCTGATGGGCGACGTCGTGGCGTGCATACTCGGCGTCGATCGCCAGCGCCACGGCTCGCGCGACGAGCGCGACCGTGGGAAGCAACTGACGGCAGACGCGAGTCTGACGGGCCTCCAGCCCGCCCGGACGCGACGGGAGCAGCAGCATCGTGCCCACCAGCTCGTCACCGACGAGCAACGGCAAGCAGTCCCATCCGTCCGGTGCGGGAACGTCATCGAGCAGCAGCCGGGCCTCGCCGACGCCGCTGGCGGCAGTGACCATCGCACCGGCCTTGGTCAGGAGCGCGCGTGGATCGGCCGCGGTCTTCAGGTCGGCCGTCAGGGCGGCGATCTCGTCGGCGGAGAGTACGCCGGTTCCGTAGCGCCGGGTCAGGAACTCGCGCCGCAGCCACCACGCCGCCGGGATGTTGAGTGCCAGGGTCGCCGCCGTCGCAAAGGCTCCGAGCGCTTCGGGTCCGAAGGGTCCGAAGATCTGCTCATGTCGGGCGACCGCCAGGACAACGCCACCCGCCCCGGCAGCAACCGCGATGCCGGATGCGGCGAGAGCGATGTCGACCAGCGGCTCGATGACCGGACGTGGCTCGGCCACGAATCCCGACGTCGCGACGACCAGCGCGACGACCCCGATCCCAGCCGCCGTGCAGATGCCATAGCTCTCGGCCGTTGCTGCGAACCAGGTCAGGCAGGCCACACCGAGCGTGCCTACGCAGGCCGCGACAATCCAGACCCGCCACCGCCGATCGCCGCGTGACCGGGCCTGTGGAACTGTCGCGGCCAGAATCGGCAGCACCAGCGCCGCGAGCGTCAGCGGCCCCCACTCGGCTGCGAACCGCGGCATCTGCGGCTCACCGTGCTCGCCGCCGGGCCAGAGGTACCCAGCACACATGACGACCATCGGGGTCGCGGCCGCCGTCACGCAGGCCCACGCGATCGGTGAGCGAGGTCGCCGATCCAACAGGACGACGCCGGCGATGCCGAGCGCGAGCCATGCGATGAGCGGTAGGGCGACACCGGCGGGTGTCCCATCGCGCGGGAACTCGGCCACCAGCGGCACGCAGCAGCCCGCAGTCAGCAGCAGCGACCCCGCGATGACGCTCGTCGGCACCGCGGACGGAGCCGGCTCCAGCGGTGTCGGCGGTGCGCTCAGGACGGTGGTCACCACACCATTGTCGTGTTTTCTCAGGCGGCAGTCACGGGTCGTCGGCACATCGGGGACGACTCCGGGACCGGCCGGGACGACTCCGGGACCGGCAGGGGTGGGCACGGCATCAACCGCAGGCCGTCGCCCGGTCGATCCTAGAAGTCCACCACCAACTGCCTCCCGGACAGACGGAATGATGAATTTCAGGAGAGTTCCCATGACCCAACCACCCGCCACCACACCCGGACGAGGAGTCGTTCCTTCCTATCGGGTCCTGCTCGGCATCGTGTTCGCCATCTGCACCGTGGGCATGGCCCTCAACCTGTTGGCCGCCATCGCCACTGATCATGTCGATGAAGGACCCCGCACCCTGCACGAGCAACTCACCGGAGTGATCGGGTTCGGCATCGGGGGCCTGACCATCTCGCTGCTGGGTGCCTGGTGGTTCTCTCGCACCGAAGCACGCGCCAAGATGGGCGCGATGATCTTCGGCGCGCTCGCCGTGCCGACGATCATCCTGTTCTTCTCCGGCACCCCCGGCATGTTCGGCGCTACCGCGGCGTTCCTCGCCGGCCTGACCCGCGACCGGACGCCTTCGGCCGGCGCGCCACGTGTCTTCGGCGTCGTCGGTCTGGTCTTCGCGATCCTGAACGTCCTCACCGTTGTGGTTGGGGTCAGCATCGCCTGGATCGTCGACGACTGATCGTCCGGCACTGCGGTGGAGGTGGCGACCAGGCGGTGGCCGCTGACCGGCATCAGTGATTGGTTCCCACTGGTCGCCTGGCCCAGCGGTGGAGTGGTCTCATGACTACCTCAGAACTGCTGGGCGAAGCCCCAGACAAGCGCAACACCGCCAAGGATGGCGGGCCTGATCCCGCCAAGAAGCTGTGCAAGACCGCCGGACTCGGCGGCCTGCTGGCCTGCGGACGAGCGCTGGGCCGGTGCGGCCGGATTGGCTGTCTTCGGTGGCATCAGCTTGGGTCTGCTCATCCTCGTCACTGCCCTTGGTCACGCCGCCGCCCTGCGCGGCCAGCAGGGCGTCTTCTCCACGATCGGTCACCGGCTCGGGGTGGTGGCTGCCACGGGCTACCTGTTCGCCGGCACGACGGCGGTCGGGTTCCACGCCTTCGGCGACGGTGTCGGAGACGTCACCGACGACTCGGGCCAGCAGCGCATCCTGCACGTCGCGGTGGAGGCTGCCCAGATCGGATTCCTCACCGCCGGGGCCGTGGGGCTGGCCGGGTGGTTGCTGTGGTTGGGCACGGCCGGACGTTCGGCGCGACTGGAGCCGACGAGGACGAGATCGTGCGCGCCATCCGCGCCACGGCCGCAGGGGAGGCCATCTTCGGGCCCGCGATCGCGCACCGAGTGATCACACACTTCACCTCCGGGCACGGCTCGACCGCAAGCGCCTTCCCCTCGCTCACCGAACGTGAGCGCGAGGTGCTGGACGGGATCGCTGCCGGGAAGGGCAATGCGGCAATCGCCCACGACCTCATGATCACTCTCAAGACTGTGCGCAACCATGTCTCCAACATCTTCACCAAGCTCCAGGTGAACGACCGCTCGGCCGCAATCGTGAAAGCACGCGAAGCGGGACGCGGCAACACCGACTGGGGGGTCCGTGGTCTCCAAACCCCAGATCGCTGAGCAGTTGTACCTGTCGACCAAGACCGTCGCAAACTACGTCTCTACCGTCAAGCTCAAACTGGGTGCCGACGACCGCGCAGAAGCGGCGCGAATCGTCCGCAACGCCCGGTAGCTTCGTCGTCAGTCGAGCACGACGGCGCCGTGCTTGGCCTCGCGTCGCGCAGCGACCTTCGTGCCGAGCGTGACCAGACCGATGCCCACGATGAGCACGACAAGGTTCACGACGCCGTACCCGAAGTACTGGCTGTCGCTGTAGGTGATGGGGAGTTCCCCGGTGGGGTGCGGGCCGAAGGCGGGCCGGTTCTTGTTGGCCAGGAAGTCGAGGATGAGGCCGGCCGTCTGAAAGACGAAGAGGAAAGCGTCGAGCGCGAGGTAGGTGACGATGGCGAGGCCACGCTGCTTGACGAAGAAGCCGATCGCAAACGCGAAGAGGATCGTGAAGATGACGTTCATGGGTTTGCTCCTTGCGCGAGATGGTGCTGACAGTCCAACGCTGGCCGAACCTGCCGGTGCCGGGCATCGGGGCACCCGCTGTACTTGACTTGGTGCTGGCACTGAGGGGCCGCGCAGTCGCCGCTGGCAGGATTGAGGCCATGTCTCCCGTCGCGTCACGCGCCCTGACCGGTGCGGCGACGCTCGCCGTGGTTGCGCCTGTTGCCTACACGGCTGTCATCGGAGATGCGGCGACCTTCCTGACGTGCCTCGCCTGCGGATTCGCTGTCGGTGTCGCATGGGTGATCGTGCGCCAGGACGCAACGTCTCCCGTCGGCCCGGCGCTCGCGTGGACCGGGGCTTTCATTGCGCTCGTGAGTTCGACCTCCGGCCCGTTGAGCCGGTTGCCTTGGGCGACCGGACAGTGGCCGCTGAACCTGGCTGGCCTCCTGGCGTTG
The DNA here is from genome assembly GCA_964515145.1 of uncultured Enemella sp. Classification (GTDB taxonomy): domain Bacteria; phylum Actinomycetota; class Actinomycetes; order Propionibacteriales; family Propionibacteriaceae; genus Enemella. Next base: position 49,792 of record CAZEVN010000004.1, on the reverse strand, counting down.
CTGCTGGTCTTTCCCTCGGGGCCGTCGACGGGGCGGCTGTGGCGCGCGGTGCCGTGGGCGTTCGGCGCAGCCACGGTCGGCATGGTGGCTGCCCAGTGGGGAGCGAGCCAACAGGACGGTGAGGTCGTTGGCGGTCCGAGTGGACAGTGGGTGTCCCTCGTTGCGCTGATGTCAATCCTGACAATCGGCGTCTGCATGCTGCTCGCTACCGCGTCGCTGGTGATCCGCTATCAGCGCGGTGAAGGCCGGACGCGACGTCAGGTCCGTTGGCTCATTTTCGCGGGGTTCGCGGTGGTCGTCTTGCTGGTCGCCGGCTGGGTGGCTGAGGCGCTCGGCGCTTCCATCGAGGTTTCCTACACGCCGTTCCTCGCCGCCATCGTCATTGCTGTCCCGGCCGCAGTCGGCATCGCGATCGTGCGGCACGATCTCTTCGACATCGACCGTCTCATCAGCGAAGCTGCTGCGTGGGCGATCACGGCCGTGCTGTCGGTAGGCCTTTACGGCGCGGTGGTGCTGGCCTCGTCACAGGTTGTCCACCGCTACACCGATGTCGGGGCGGCGCTGGCCGCGTTCATGGCCGCTCTCGCGCTGCTTCCGGTGTATCGGGCCCTGACCAAGGTGGTCGGTCAGGTCGTGGATCGGGACAGGTGGATCTCACGCGGCCTGGTCGAGCAGTTCGCGGCAGACGTGCGAGCGGGACGGCGGGAGCCGGAGGACGTGGAGACCGTCCTGCGCGAGGCCCAGGGCGACTCGTCGTTGCGACTGCTCCTGGCCTCGCCCGAGCACGGCTGGGTCAGCGTTGCGGGGGCGCCAACGGCCGAGACGGACGGGTTCGCTCTGGAGGCTGGCGGGGACGAGATCGCGCGGATCGTGCTCGGCTGGGACTCGGCGCGGGCGCGCCGCCGCATCGCCGAGCTGGCACAGGCGGCGTGGGTGCCGATCGAGGTGAGTCGGCTTCGACTGGTGCTGCGCGATGCGCTGGAGGAGGCCACGGCGAGCCGAGCACGTCTCGCCGAGGCTGCCGCCGAAGAGCGCAAGCGGTTGGAGCGCGACCTCCACGACGGTGCACAGCAGCGGCTGATCGCCACCGGGATGCGGCTCCGCCTCCTGCAACGTGAACTCCCGACGGTCCAGGCGCAGGAAGTCCGGGCAGCGGTCTCAGAGTTGCAGGACACGGTCGACGAACTGCGTCGGCTCGCCAACGGCATACGCCCGAGTCGTCTCGACGACGGCCTCGCTGCCGCGTTGTCGGCGTTGCGTGAAGTCACACCTCTGCCTTTCGAGTTGTCGGTCGATGACCTGCCCCCTGTCGATGAAACTCGGGCGCTCACGGCCTACCTCGTCGTCTCGGAAGCGGTCGCCAACACGCTCAAGCACGCGCATGCAAGCCGGATAGAGGTCTGCCTCACGGGGGTCGGCGACAGGCTTCGGGTGCAGGTCAGCGACGACGGTGTCGGCGGACTCGAGTCCGACGCTCCGCTCACCGCGTTGCGCGACCGAGTGCTGTCGGTCGGCGGAACCTTGACTGTGGCCAGCCCGCATGGAACAGGTACGACGATCGAGGCGGTGCTGTGATACGCGTTGTCGTGGCGGAGGACTCGGTGATCTTCCGGGAGGGGCTGGTGCGCCTGCTCACCGAGCACGGCCACGAGGTCACCGCCGCAGTCGGTGATGCCGAGGCGCTTCGCACGGCGGTGGCCGACCAAGAGCCGGACCTCGCGATCATCGACATCCGCATGCCGCCGGACCTGGAGTCCGACGGCGCGCAAGCAGCCGAGGCGATTCGCGCGAGCCATCCCTCAGTTGCTCTCCTCCTGCTCTCGCAACACATCGAGCTCAAGCATTGCAGGAATCTGATCGGCACCCCCGGATTCGGTTATCTGCTGAAGGACCGAGTGCTGGACCTGGAAGAGTTCGACGCCGCGCTGCGTCGCGTCGCTGACGGAGGATCGGCGATCGACCCGGTCGTGGTGCAAACGCTCGTCAGGGACAAGAACTCAAGCGTGCTCGACGATCTGTCGTCCCGAGAACGGGAGGTGCTCGACCTGGCCGCTCAGGGGCTCTCCAACACCGCGATGGCGTCCGCGCTGTTTCTCTCCGAACGCACGGTGGAGGCACACATGCGTTCGGTGTTCCTCAAACTTGGGCTGCACGACGATGGGACCACCCACCGCCGGGTGCTCGCTGTGGTCGCCTACCTCGAAGGGCGCTGACGCTGGTCGCCCTGCGCTGACCTACCGTCGTGCCGCGAGGATCAGGCCGATGGAGATGAGCACGAGTCCGGGCGGGAACGGTGGCAACACGAAGGCGAGGGCACCGAGTCCGAGGAGGATGGCAGCGGCCTTCGGAAGTGCCCCTGATCGCAACCCTGCAATGGCGAGCGTGCCAAAGCCGACCAGTCCGAGGATCGACTTCGGAATCATGAACACGATCAAGCCGCTCGACTCGTTGATCTTGTCGAACACGTCGTCGGTCACCAGGTCGGCGAGGGCCGGCACTATTGTGGCTTGAGCCCACGCGACGGCGAACGCGACGACGAGGGCAGCGGTCGAGAGCACCACGGCCCAGCGCGGTAGGCCGTCGAGAAGCCTTGGCGCGAAAGCGATCAGCAACGCGAGTCCGACGGCAGCGACGGCACAGCCCGCGATGCTGACTGGAAGTAGGAATGATTCGCGCGGGGTGAGGTCGCCGCTGCTGGCGACGGTCGAGATGAAGGCGAGGCTGCCGAGAAGGGCGGCCACGCCGCCGATCTGAGTGCCGATGGCGGCAGATCGAGTCGTGGTTTCAGATCGTGGTGTGGTGGCGGTCATGGGGTCCTCCTGAAGCTTCGGATTCCCCATTCCACCGTCGCCGCTCACCTCCCCGGTACGCCCAAGCGACGTCATCGCGTTCCACCATCTGGGGGAACCCGGCCCGCCCGCGTGGACCTATCGTGGGTGGTGTGGTGCGGGAACTGGTCGAGCGGTGGCGAGGGGCGGACTGGTGGGCCGAGCTCGCGATTGCCCTCATCCTCGCGGTGTTGAACGCGGCGAGTGCGCTGGTCGATGACCCGAACGACGCTGGCGTCTATGGCTGGGTTCCCGCCCTCGTGGCGGCCTCTGCCGGGGCAGTTCTAATGGTCCGCCGCGTCGCGCCGCTGGCGACCCTCGGTGCGGTCCTCGTGCTTCTGACGGTGGTGTCCCTTGACGGCCATCAGACCGGCACGACAGTCGCCTCGCTCCTGTTCGCCAGCCACGCCGTGGGTCGATGGGCTCCCGGTCCTCGCGGGGTCGTCGGGTTGGCTGCGATCTGGGTCGTTCTCGCTGCTCTAGCGGCTTCGGGGGATCGGTACCTGTCGGGTCCGGTGGCGGTCTTCATTACGGTGATCTACAGCCTCCCGTGGCTGTTCGGACGGTTCCAGTTGGCACGGGCCAGGGACGCCGTTGCCGACCTGGAAGAGGCGCGGCTTGCTGAGCGCGACCGGATCGCGCGCGAACTGCACGACATCGTCACGCATTCGCTGACCGGGATCAACGTCCAGGCAGCGACGGCACGGCACCTCGGCCAGACCAGAAGCGAAGCAGCAGAGACATTCGGACGAATCGAGAACGCGAGCAGGCAGGCCCTGGGTGACCTGCGGCGCATGCTCAACCTGTTGCGTGACGAGAACGAGGTGTCGGCGAGCCCCACCCCGGGTATCCCGGACCTTCCTCAGTTGGTCGCCACCCACGCCGAGATCCACGGCCCGGTCTCCCTCAACGTCGACCCTGCCGTCGAGGCGGTCTCGCCCAGCGTCGGCCTCGCGATCTACCGAGTGGTTCAGGAGGCACTTACGAATGTCGCCAAGCACGCGGCGGGGTCATCGGCCTCTGTCACGGTCGCTCGCCGCGACGGATCAGTCGAGGTCACCATCACCAACGACGCATCCGATAGCCCGCCTCAGCATGGCTCCGCTCGTGGGCTGGTCGGCATGCGGGAGCGGATCGCTCACCTCGGAGGCACGGTCCACGCGGGACCTCGCCGTGAGGGCGGCTTCGATGTTCGTGTCGAGATTCCCGGTGCGCCATGAGTGACATCCGTGTCGTCGTGGTCGACGACCACGAGCTGGTCCGCGCCGGCTTCGTCGCCCTCATCGCCGCCGAACCTGGTCTGTCGGTCGTGGGTACGGCGGGGCGAGGTGACGACGCGGTCAAGGTGATCGCACGAGCCTTGCCCGATGTGGTGCTGATGGACGTTCGCATGCCCGGACTCGACGGCATCTCTGCCATCACCCGGCTGCGTGATGCCGAACTGCTTGACTCGGTGAAGGTGATCGTGTTGACGACCTTCGGGCTCGACGAGTACGTCTTCGGGGCGTTGCGGGCCGGAGCACGCGGGTTCCTGGTGAAGGACACGCCACCCCATCAGCTCTTGGACGCCATCGGTCAGGTCGCCCTCGGAGCGGTCGTCCTCGGCGATGGCCTGGTCAGCCGGGTCGTGGACGAGTTCGTGAGAGTGGCACCGCACTCGACCGGAAGTGCGCCGGAACTGACAGACCGCGAGCGCGACGTCCTCGCGTTGGTCGTGGGGGGTCTGACCAACCGGCAGATCGCCCGTCGGCTCGGAGTCGGCGAAGCGACCTTCAAGACCTACGTCAGCCGCCTGCTCCTGGCGTTCGGTGCCGACTCCCGGGTGATGCTCGCCGTCGCGGCCCTCACCTCGGGCGCGGTCAGGCCACATTGACCACAGGTGATACCTCCCGGGAAGCGGTGACTCTGGTGGGCCGGGAAGCCTTCCCGGTGGACTCCTGTCGTACCGACGACAGATCCCGAGCGCCTGACGATCTCCGGCAAGACCGTCAGCAACAACGTCTCGGCGATCCTGGCCAAGCTGGGAGCAACAGATCGCGTCGAGGCAGCCCGCATCGCACGCGACGCCTACAGCGGTTAGTCGACCGATTCCAGTCGGCGGCGACCTTGGACCGAGGCCGTCACGACGAGCACGAGCGCCGTGAGCATACTGAGCATCATCGCCGGAACAGTGATGTTGGCGATGTGGAAGTGGGCACCGTGCTCCCAGATGTCTGCAGTGTCCTTGTTGACCCAGCCGTCCTGGGCGAGGCGGACGATGGCGGTCACCAACTCTACTAGCACGCAGGCGAAGGCGAGGGGCACGGTGACGGAGAGAATCCAGCCCAGGGCACGTTGCGTGCGTGTGGTCGCGGCCTGACGGAAGCGCCAGGCGACCAGTGCGGCGGGTCCGAGCAGGGCCAGTTGCTCGGATGTTCCCGGTTCCCCCTTCGGTCGACTCCGCAGGCAGGGTCGCCATGAAGGCCCACTTCAAGCTGGACCGACGCGGCCTCTATCCACGCATGCACATCCATGACGGTCACCCCACATCGCCGCGGGTCTTCATCGGATACATCGGCCCCCACCTGCCCATCGCGTCGCACTGAGCCAAGCCTGATCGACGGCACAGTCGGCGGGTGGACACGCCTCATTGCCCGGGTGTGGTTCGATGGCCCGCATGGATTCCGGCGGTTATCCCCTGCACGACTCGCGGCTCGACAACGGCCTGCGCGTCATCGTCAGCCCCGATCACCTGGCTCCGGCCGTGGCGGTCAATCTCTGGTATGACGTGGGATCCCGCCACGAGGAATCCGGCCGGACCGGCTTCGCCCATCTCTTCGAACACCTGATGTTCCAGGGGTCGGCCAACGTGGAGTCCGGTCAGCACATCGCACTGATGCAGGCGGCGGGGGCGTCGGTGAATGCGACCACCTGGTTCGATCGCACCAACTATTTCGAGGCCCTGCCCACCGGCGGACTCGAGCTCGCCCTCTGGCTCGAGGCCGACCGCATGGCCACGCTGCTCGACGCCGTGGGCCAGGACAATCTCGACAACCAGCGCGAGGTGGTCAAGGAGGAGAAGCGCCAGCGCTATGACAACGTGCCCTATGGCGATGTGATGGACCGCCTTGTCCGGCTCACCTTCCCCGCCGATCACCCCTATGGCCACACCACGATCGGCTCGATGGAAGACCTCGATGCGGCCGGTCTGGACTATGTCCACCACTTCTTCCGCACGCACTATCTGCCCAACAACTGCGTCCTCACGCTGGCCGGCGATGTGACACCGGAGGCCGGCCTCGCGCTGGTGGAGCGCTATTTCGGCCACATCCCGCCCGGCGAGTTGCCACCAGATCCCCCCGAACCGCTGTTGGGTCCGATCAGCGGCAATCCACGGCAGGAGACCAACGCGAACGTGCCCGCCGACGCGGCGTACTTCACATGGCGCCTGCCCGCCCTCGGCACCCGCGAGATCGACGCCGTCGACCTGTCCCTGTCGATCATCGGTGGCAGCCAGACCAGCCGCTTTCACCGGGCACTGGTCCGCACGGGTGAGCTCTCCACGGGCGCCGGGTCGTCGGCGCTGCAGTTGGTCGGTGGGCATTCCTTCGGCTTCGCCTCTGCCCGGGCGCGCGACGGTGTCGCGGTGGAACAGGTCGAACAGGCCATGGTCGCCGAACTCGACCGGTTCGCTGCGGACGGGCCCAGCGACGATGAGGTACGCCGTGCCCACGCCCAGCTCGAGCGGCACTGGCTGCAGTCCCTGGCCCGGATCGAGAGCCGCGCCGACCAGATCTCCGCGGCCGCGACCCTGCTGGACGACCCGGGTCGCATCAACTCCCGGATCGACACCGTCACGTCGATCGGTGCCGAGGAGATCGCCACTGCGGCCCGCGACCACCTCGCCCCCGACCACCGCGCCACCCTGATCTATCGGCAGGAGAACCGATGAGCACCCGTCCCGTCCTGCAGCCGCCCGCCGAATGGACCTATCCGCTGCCCGAGGAGCATCAGCTCGACAACGGCATGCGGGTCCTGGTGCATCAGGTGCCCGGCCAGCGCGTGATCTCCGCCAACCTTGTCCTGGACCTGCCGCTGTCCGCCGAGGAGCGCGCGATCGAAGGCGTCGCGACGATCTGTGCCCGGACCCTCGATGAGGGCACCCGGAATCATCCGGGCGATGCTTTCGCCGAAGCGCTGGAGACCGAAGGGGCGGCCTTCGTGGCCAGTCAGGGTCAGTCCAGTCTGCAGGCGATGATCGATGTCCCGGCCACCCGTTTCCCGCGTGCGCTCGAGCTGCTCGCCGAAGGCGTACGCCGACCCGAACTCCGCGACGCCGACGCGGCGCGGCACGTCGCGCTCCGGCTGGCCGAACTGGACCAGCTCCGGGCCAATTCGGCCCAGCTGGCGTCCTGGGCCTTCCGCAATGCGGTGTTCGCCTCCGAAACCCGCGCCCAGCGGCTCCCCGGTGGCGAGCCCGACACGGTCGAGACCGTCACTCCCGAGCAGGTGCGGGATTTCCATCGCCAGCACTACGGACCGCGGGGAGCCACCCTCGTCCTTGCCGGTGACTTCGCCGACGATCCCGTGCCGCTGGCGGCGGGAGCATTCGCTGACTGGGCCAATGCCGACCAGGCTGCGACGAGCCACCAGGCATGCTCCCCCGCCACTCCGACGGCCGTCCTGATCGACCGCCCCGGCTCCGTGCAGGCAGACATCCGGCTCGGGGGATCGGGGATCGACCGGCACGATCCCCGCTGGCCCGACTTCCAGGTCGGCAGCTATGCCGTGGGTGGAGCGTTCCTGAGCCGGCTCAACAAGGTGCTGCGCGAGGACCGTGGCTATACCTACGGCGTGAGCCTGCAGAACGCTCCCCTGCGCTCGGGCGGCACGTTCACGGTCGCCGGCTCGTTCCGGACCGAGGTCGTGGCCCCGGCGATGGAGGAAGCCCGCCGGCTCCTCGACATCAGTGCCGCCCCCATCACGGCCGACGAGGTGACGGACGCGGTCAACTATTTCGCGGGCGTCTCCCCTCTGCGGTACGCCACGGCCGACGGGATCGCCGACCAGACGGCGTCGGTGGTGGCCCAGGGGCTCGCGCTCGATTATGTGAACACCTATCTCGCCGGGATCCGCGCGGCCACCCCGGATTCCGCAGGCCGGGCGTACGCCGAGATCATCGACCTCGATGCGCTGACGCTCGTGATCGTCGGTGACGCCTCCGCTCTCGAACCCGCACTCGCCGATGCGGGCTTCGCCGTCTCCGTGCGCTGACCCGAGAAGCGCAGATCGCGCCCGCCCGAGTCGAGCGGGCGCGATCCGTGGGTGAGGACGGTGTCAGGATCAGCCGCCCAGGGCACCCTGGGCACGTTGCATGGCCGAACGGGCCTCCTCGATCTTGCGCTGATAGAGCCCAAGGTCACCGTTCTGCAGCGCCGTCTGGGCCTCGTTGAACGCCGTCGAGGCCTCGTTGAGAGCCCGAACCGCAGCCGGGTTGTCCGCGGGCCGCGGGTCCGCCCCGGGTTCGGGCGGCGCGGTGCCGGCTTCGACGGTCTCACCTTCCGCTTCCTCACCGGTCGACGCACCCGCGTCGCCGCCGAAGACCTGGTTGAGGGCTTCCTGCAGCGTGTCACCGATGCCGACCCGCTCACCGAACCGGACGGTGACGAACGTCAGCGCCGGATAGGAACCCTGACCGGCCGCCTTCTGCGTATAGATCGGCTGCGCATAGAGCAGACCGCCGCCCAGCGGGAGGGTCAGCAGGTTGCCATACACCACCTGGGCCGAACCCTGATTGAGGTAGGGCCGGAGACGGTTGGCGACCTGCTCATCGGTCACCATCGCGTTGAAGCTCTGGTTGGGGCCGTCGACCTGTTGGGAATCGGACATCCGCAGGATGCGCATCCGGCCATATTCGGGGCTCGCAGCATCCGCATTGACCGCCATGAAGGCCGCCAGGTTGTTGCGGCCCCGCGGCACGAACACGGTGGTCTGGGAGAACAGCGCCTGGTTGTCCCCCGGCCACTTGATCGACAGGAGATAGGGGTTCTCCTTCTGGTTGTTCTGGGCCACGGGGTCGTTGGGGATCACCCAGAGGTCGTTCTGCTGGAACCAGGCCATGGGATCGGTCACGTGATAGCGGCCGAGCACATCGCGCTGCACCTTGAACAGGTCATCGGGATAGCGCAGATGTTCCATCAGAGCCGGTGAGATCTCGGACCGATCCTTCACCGTGTCGGGGAACGCCTTGCGCCATGTCTGGAGCAGTGGATCCTGCTCGTCCCAGGCATAGAGCGTCACGCTCCCGTCATAGGCGTCCACCACGGCCTTCACCGAGTTGCGGATGTAGTTGATCCGCGCATCGGGCTGAGCAGTCTGAGTCCGGGTCTGGGTGTCGGACGTCGCTTGGTCCAGCGAGATCCGATGGGAGTTCGGATAGTCGTTCGTCGTCGTATAGGCATCGACGATCCAGACGATGCGCCCCTCGACCAGCGCGGGATAGGCATTGGAGTCAGCGGTGAGCCACGGGGCCGCCGCCTGCACCCGCTGCCTCGGCGTGCGGTCATAAATGATCTTCGAGGCCTCGTTGACGCGACCGGAGAGCAGGATGTTCACATCCGCCATTCGCGTGGCATAGAGGAGTCGGTTGAACCAGTTGCCGATCCCGACGCCGCCCTCACCGGTATAGGTGTTGCGCCGCTCGCCGCCGCCGTCACCGCCGCCGGGCGTATCCAACTCGACCGGCGGCGTACCCGCAGGGGCGCCGACGATCGAATACTCGGTGTGTTGCTCACCGAAATAGATGCGGGGCTGGTGCTCGGCCAGGGCACCGACCGGCGGAATGTCGCGCACAAGCCACTCGGGTTCACCACCGGGCTGGCGACGGTTGCCATAGGAGGCGACCAGGCCATAGCCATGGGTGTAGACAGTGCGCAGGTTGTTCCACGATCGGTCCTGCAGTCCGCTGATATCGAGTTCGCGGACCGCCACGACAGCGTCCGTCTCCTGGCCCTCGACGACATAACGATCGACATCGAGCACGGACGGGAACGAATAGAAGCCACGCACCTGCTGCAGCTGGTCGAACGTGGGTGCCACGACGGCGGGGTCGATCAGGCGGATGCCGGGGAGTGCCTGGGCATCGGCCCGAAGCTGCCCGGCAGTCGCCCGCTGCTCGGCCGAATAGTTGGTGATCTCGACATCGTCGATGCCGTAGGCAGCTCGCGTGGCCGCGATGTGCTTCTCGATATAGGGGCGTTCCTTATCGGGCTCATTGGGGTTGACCTCGATGGCCTGAACGCCGGCCGGATAGATCATCGTGAGCAGCACGCTCGACACGATCGCCAACACCAGAGCCGCCACCGGGATCATCCAGCGCCGAATGAAGACGTTGGAGATGAACAGCAGTGCGCAGATGGCGGTGATGATCGCAACCACCAGCGAGGCGGTCACCCGGGCATGATCATCGGTATAGCTCAGGCCGGTCAGCAGCTGATTGCTGGTCGTCTGATAGGCATAACGATCCAGCCACGCGCTCACCGCGAACATCAGAACCGTAAGCCCGATCAGGATGGACAGGTGGGCCTGCGCCGCACGGGAGGTCTGCCGCCGCTCCCCCTTGGCCACCCGGAGCGCACCCATCACATAGTGCACAACCCCGGCGGCCAGGGTCGAGAAGACCAGCAGAGCGGTCACCATCGCAACGACCCAGCGCCACCAGGGCAGCTCGAAGACATAGAAGGCGATATCGAAGCCGAACCGAGGATCGTCGATGCCGAACGGCGTCCGGTTCGCCCACGCGAGATAGGTCTGCACCTGGCTCGCGCCGGACACGCCGGCGAAGAGGGCAACAACGATGCCCAACCCGATCATGATCTGGACGAATCGGGACTCGAGGGCGTCGCGATAGCGCTCCAACAACTCACTCGCCAACGGGCCCGGTCGCGTGGGAGGACGAAGGCGATAGGCCAGCGCCGTGTTGCCCACGATCCCCAGGGCCATCACCAGACCGACCACGAGGAACAGCACGACTCGCGTCAGGAACTGGACGGTGAACACGCGTTCGTAGTCCAGGGCGACGAACCACAGCCGGTCGGTCCAGATATTGGTGAAAAGAATGAACAGCAGCACGATGCCCGACACGACCACCAGGGTGGGGAGCAGGGCGCTGCGACGTCTGGGCTGGGACTCGGAGGGAATCCTGGTCGTCGCGCTCACGTCGTCCTCCTTGAATCATGGCGTAGGCGATGGCCGGGCTGGTCGTTGTCAAGAGTAGCCGCGAGTGCGGACACCACCCCCGGAGCGAGCTCGGGCCCACCCAGGAGATCGTCCGGATTGTTGACGAGTCGGGCGAGAGCATGCGTGGAGCCGTCGCGCAGCACCCCGACAACAAGGCGGAGGTCCTGCCGCTCGGGATGGTTCGCCACGATCTCCTCGGCCTCTGCTGGGTCCTCGGGGAGATCTGCTTCAAAACGCGCAGGGAGGAAGGTGCGTTCCAGGGCGATGGCGCAACCCGTGACCGCGTCCGGCCACATGATCCGCGCCAGGACCTCGGGCAATCCCGACTCCGAGGCCGCCCGGCCTTCATCTGCGGCTCCGACGCTGCGGAAGTCCTCCTGCTCGATCGAGCTGAGCGCCCCTTCCGGAAATCCGTCGGCGCTGCTGCGCAGGCCCAAATGGGCCGCGAGTTCGGGCTCGGCTTCGATGAGTTCGTCGTTGCGCACCAGAGCGAACAGGCGTGCCGGTTGATCCCAGCCCGCCTGGCCGACGTGGTGTTCCAGCTCGATCAGCGCTGCGATCAGAGCATCATTCGTTGGGGCCATGGAGTCCTCGGGTCGCGGCGGCGGACCGCCTGGGGGCTTTCTTCGCCGGGCGTACGCCCCAGCGCTTGAGTCGGGTGTTCAACAGCGCGGCACCTGGCCGGCGGCGGCCGGGTCATCGATATGGCGCAGCCCGTTGATCGCATCCTCGAGGGTGTCCACTCGGATGACTTGCATATTCGTCCCGGCCCCTTCGAGGTCACCGCAGTTCTCGCCGGGAACCAGGAAAATGGTGGCACCGACATCCTCGGCCCCGGCCATCTTCTCGTGCAGCCCACCGATCGCCTGGACCCGGCCATCGGGTCGGATCTTTCCGGTGCCCGCCACGGACCGACCACGCATGAGGTCCTCCTGTGTGACCAGGTCGAAGACCGCGAGGGCAAAGACCACGCCCGCACTCGGGCCACCGATGTCATGACTCACGCCGAAGGTGACCGTCGGCTCATAGCGATAACCCACACCGATCTGGATTCCCAGGACAGGCAATTCGGGGTCCTGAGTGCTCGCCACCGTGACGACCTCGACGTCGAGGGGCCGGCGATCTCGTTCGACCCGTAGCCGAAGCGGCTCGCCGATCCCATGCGCCTGGATGCTGGCGCGGAGCTCCTCCGGTGTATCGATGGCCTGCCCGTCGATCGACAGCACCAGGTCCCCCGGCACAAGCTGGCCGTGTGAAGGCCCCGACACCGTGACAGCGGAGACCACGGGCAGTTCTTCCACGGGAATGCCCGCGGCCCGTAGCCCCGCGACCGTCGCGTCCTGCTGGGAAGTGTCCATCATCTGGCGTTCTTCGGCCCTCACCTGTTCGGTTGTCTTGCCGGGGTCATAGACCGAATCCCTGGGCAGGGCGTCGCGATTCGGTGCCCAATAGGCATAGATGGCCGCAGCAAGACTCGTCTGCGCGTCGGCTCGCGTCACGGCAACCGTCGTCATGTGGAGCTCGCCGTCCACCGGATAGGTGGGAATCCCCTCGAGTCGGATCACCGGCTCCCGGTCCGGTCCGAGCCCCGCGACCGTGTAGGCCCGGCCCGGGCTGTAGATCACGTAGGGCACGGGCAGCACGGCGATCAACAGCGCCAGAACCACGAATCCGACGGCAGCGGCGAGCGACAGGCGTGTCTGTCGGGTCAACCGGAACCGGGTCATGAGCAGCCGACCCAGCCTTCGGTGCCGTCCATGTAGTGCTGATGCTTCCAGATCGGCACCTCGGACTTCAGCGTGTCGATCAGGTCGCGGGCGGCGGCGAAGGCAGCGGGGCGGTGGGCCGCTCCGGCGCCGACCACCACCGCGAGATCACCGATTTCCAGCGAACCGATTCGATGTTCCGCCGCAATCGCCACAATGTCGTGACGCGCAGCCACCATGCGGGTCACGCGTTCCAGCTCCGCGGCCGCACTCGGATGGGCGCTGTAGTCGAGGCTGCGAACAGCTTGTCCCTCGTCGTGATCACGCACCAAGCCGATGAACAGGGCAACTCCCCCGACCGTGCGACCACTCACCAGTCCTAGAACGCGGTCGACGCTGAGTGCCTCGGGGACGACGGCGGTATGCACGGATCGCTCGTGACTGGGTTGCTGCACAGGTCGACCTTACCCGGGGCGCGGGGACGCACGGGTCCCCGACATTCTCTGGGCGCATCCAGGGCCTCTTCACCGCTTCCCTGTGGTCGGCTGTGTCCGGCGTGACCGGACTTGGGCTGTGCGGTTGAATAGAAGGCACGCAACAAATGAGGGAGTCAGCTCGATGGCCGACCACAAGGATCCCGATCGCGACCCCGACGATCGCGGTGATGAGCCCCAGAATCCTTTCGAGGCCCTGTTCCGGGGTCTTGGACTCGGTGGATCGGGCCAGCCCGACCTGAACGCCATGATGGGCCAACTCGGCCAGATGATGTCCCAGTTCGGGCTGGGCGGGATGTTCGCTCCGGGTGGCTCGGCACAGCAGGGGCCGAGTTGGGAACCCATCCGCGACATCGCCCGCCGGGTGGTGGCCGCCCGCGGCAGCGACCCGACTCCGAGCTCGGTCCAGCTCCAGGAGTTGAGTGATTCGGTCCGTCTGGCCGAGACCTGGCTCGACGAGGCCACCGGCTTCCCGTCGACCGGTGGCACGGTGGCAGTGTGGAGCCGCGCGGAATGGGTCGAGAACACCATGCCGACCTGGCGCCGGCTCATCGAACCGGTGGCCGACGCCATGACCGACGCCATGGCCAACTCGATGACCCTGCCGGATGAGGCCGAGGCAGCCGGACTCGCCGGACTCGACGCAATGCTGCGGCCCATGCTCAAATCGAGTGGTTCCATGATCTTCGGCCAGCAGGCTGGACAAGCCATCGGCAACCTGGCCACCCGCGTCCTGAGCGCCACCGAAACGGGCCTCCCCCTGACCGGGGAGCATGAGCGTCATATCGCCCTGGTCCCGACCAACGTCGCAGCCTTTGCCGACGGGCTCGACCAGAGCACTGATGACGTGCGTCTCTATCTCTCCCTGCGGGAATGCGCCCGACAACGACTCTTTGCCGCCACTCCCTGGCTGGGCCCGCAGGTGCTGGCCCTCGTGGAGCAATACGCCCGCGGCATCAGCATCGACCTGTCCTCCCTCGAGGAAGCCATGGGCTCGATGGATCTCACCAGCCTCAATCCCGAATCCATGCTCGAGATGAGCGAGAAGCTCCAGGGCAGCCTGTTCGAACCGAAGCAGACCCCGGCCCAGAAAGAGGTCCTTGAGCGTCTCGAGACCCTGCTGGCCCTGGTGGAGGGCTGGGTCGACGAGGTCGTCTCGCAGGCCACGCAACGCTGGATGCCGAGCGCGGTGGCCCTCGCTGAGACGATGCGCCGCCGACGGGCCACCGATGGTCCGACCGAAGCCACGTTCTCGGCGCTCGTCGGGCTCGAGCTGCGTCCTCGACGACTGCGCGATGCGGCCAACCTCTGGGCAGCGATTCGTGATGCCCGCGGCTCCGAGGGCCGTGACGCGCTGTGGAACCACCCCGACATCCTCCCCACCTCGGCTGCCCTCGACGATCCGATGGGTTTCGTCAGTGAAGGGGGCCCAACGGACCCGCAGAGCGATTCCGGACCGGCCCAGTCCGATCTTGACCGCGAATTGGAGGCCCTCCTGCAGCGCGCCGAAGAGGAGCGCGAAGCAGAGCGACGGTCGGATCAGGGACCGGACGACACCGATCCCGATGCCGGTTCCCGCTGACGCGGCCGGGCCGGGTGCCGATTGCCTCGCTGCACTTGAGGCCTACGCCCCGGCCGACCCCGCCCAGATTGCCCTGAGGGACCAGTTCCTCGCGCATCTGGCCCGGCATCCCCAAGACGGTTGGTCCCGCGCCTGCCCCGGAGCCCACCTCACGGCGAGCGGCCTCGTCTGCTCCGCGGACGCGACACAGATCCTGCTGCTCCATCACCGCAAGATCGGCCGCTGGCTCCAGACCGGCGGCCACATCGAACCGGCCGATGCGACGCTGGCGGCAGCCGCCTATCGCGAGGCCTCGGAGGAATCCGGGCTCCCGGTGCGGATCATGCCCGGGATCGTGCACCTGGACCGCCACGAGGTGCCGTGCGGCTCGGTCCGCCCGTGTTTCCATCTCGATGTGCGGTATCTGCTGATCGCCGACCCGCTCGTGAATCCTGACTCCAGCGCAGAATCCCATTCGGTGCGGTGGTTCCCCCACGACGATCTGCCCACCGACGAGCCGTCAGTGACAGTCCTCGTCGACATTGCTCGCCGCGTCCTCGTCTGACCCCCGTGCGACCGCGTCGGACCAGCCCTGCAGATAGGCCTCGGCCTCCGCGGTGCGCGGATAGGCCCGGACCAGTCTCCGGAAGGCCGGTCCATGCCCCGCCTCCACCAGGTGGGCGAGCTCGTGCAACAGCACATAGCCGATCACCCAATCGGGCATGCCCTGCAGCCGGTCCGAAAGCCTGATGGTCCGGGTGCCGATCGTGCATGATCCCCACCGGCGGTTCTGATTGTCGACCCAACCGACGGCCTTCGGCAGCGGAGCCTCGGGCGCAATGGGCGCGAGATGACGCGCATGCAACTCGCGAGCCCTCCGCATGAGGTCCTCATCCGAATGCGCACGGCGCCGACGCTTCTCCCGACGCTGGACCAACTCGACCATCCTGGCCAGCCAGTCCGCTTCCTCGGCCACCGGGATCGCCGGAGGCAACTCCACCACGATCCGCCCGCTCTCACGGCGAGCCGCGGCATTGCGGCGCCGACGCGTATTGCGCCGCAGTTCCACCCGCTCACCGGCCACGATGCGGAAGGGAGGATCGCTTTCTGAGGTCACGGGGACATCCAAGCACGACAGCAACGTGATCCGAGTCACGCAGGTTTTCCCCAGTGCCGACTCAGTCCAACTGCAGTTCATGCTCCGTTCTCCACATGGGTACCTCCCCGCACACACCTCATCCACAAAGTTGTCCACAGGTCAGTGGACAAGTCGGGTGCAGATGTCTTGACGCATGGCCCGACTGTGGCCTAGCGTCTTCCGCACGGGGCCCTCAGATGGTTCGACCCGCTCGCAGGGGAAGGCAAGCGGTGACGACTTCCTGAGGGCCCTTTTGCTTGCCCGGAAGTGCTTTCTGGTTCTGTCCGGAAACTTCCTGTGCACAACTTTCGGCCAGCCCGAAAAGCCGCGGCAGGCTGGTGCCATGGTCGAACGTTCCCTGCCCAAACCCCGCCTCCGCTCCCGGCTACCCATCCTCGAACGCAACAGCGACGAACTCCAGATCGGTTCCGTCGACGGTCTCGTCCTCCGCGGTTCCCGCCCCGCGCTGCAGCGGGCGCTGCACCTTCTCGACGGCTCCCACAGTCTGGATCGCATCGCTATGGACAGCGGGTTGACACTGCCCGAGGTCCGATCGCTCGTGGCCCGGCTGCGCCGGGAAGGGTTGTTGGTCCCGCCCCGACCGGACGCTCCGCCGCTGCTCCGCCTGCTCGGCGCGGGTCGGCTTGCGCGCGCCTTCGCCGAGGCGTACGCCGAGTCCGGCGCCGGTGACCTCCTCCTCGTGGAGCCGGCCCCAGCTCCCGCAACGGAGTACACCACCCCACATCTCCTGCCCACAGGCGCAGAAACCCTCCGCGCCCACCTCCGCGCCCGGGGGCACCAGCGCGTTCGCTGTGCCCCGCACTGGTATCGACCGGAAGGGCCGGAGCCCACCCTGACCGTCATCGCCTTCGATCGACCGGAATGCGATCGCGCCGTCACCGACACGATGGTCCGCAGCGATCAGCCCCATCTCTTCGTGCGCCCGCTCGACGACGGAGTCATCGTGGGCCCCTTCGTGGTGCCCGGCGAGACCTGCTGCACGCGCTGCCAGGACCTGGTGCGCGCTCGTGACCGCGCGTGGCCCCAGATCCTCGCCCAACTTTGTCGTGTCGAGATCAGGCCGACACCCGAACTGACCGCGTGGGCCGCCACCACCGCGCTCCTCCAGGTGCGGGCCTGGCTGGCCGGCGTACCCCCGGAAACGCTGGGGGCAACCCTCGAAACCCGGCCCGGCCTCTGGGGTCTGGCGCAACGACATTGGCCTCATCACCCCGACTGCGGGTGCGGCGAACTGCGCCTCGCCGGGTGACCGGGACCAACACCGCGGCGACAAGGGGCACAATGGGGCCCATGGCTCGACCCACCTCGCCCGAACCCGAATCCGAGGTGAGCGGCTCGTCCTTCCGGCGAGGCTCCCGGCTGCTGTCGCTCCCCCTGGGTGCGGCCGGCCGGGCCACCAAAGGCCTGGGCCGCCGATTGGCCGGCGCGAACGCCGAAACCGTCAACGCCCAGTTGCGAGCCGAGACCGCCGAACAGTTGTTCCGCGTGCTCGGCGAACTCAAGGGTGGGGCCATGAAGTTCGGCCAGATCCTGAGCATGTTCGAGGTGATGCTGCCGGAGGACATCGCTGGCCCCTATCGGGTGCATCTGAAGAAGTTGCAGGATTCCGCACCACCGATGCCGACGTCCCGCGTCCACGCGGTTCTTGCCCGGGAACTCGGCGCCGACTGGCGCACGAAGTTCAGCCAGTTCTCGGCCCGACCCGCGGCCGCCGCCTCGATCGGTCAAGTCCATCGGGCCATCTGGGCCGAGACGGGGGAACAGGTCGCGGTCAAGGTGCAATATCCGGGCGCCGACAAGGCGCTGGAGAGCGATCTGCGACAGCTCTCCCGCATCACGGGGCTGGTGTCTCCCCTGACCGGCGGCATCGAGATCAAGCCCTTGATAGCCGAGATCGTGGATCGCATCCTGGAGGAGACGGACTACAACCTCGAGGCTGCTCATCAGCAGCAGGCCGCAGAGGGCTTCGCGGGCCATCCCGAGTTCCGGGTGCCCCGGGTCCTGACCCACACGTCACGCGTCATGGTGAGCGAGTGGATCGAGGGTGAGCCGCTGTCCGCCGCCGCGGAATGGCCCGAGGACCGGCGCAACGAGGTGGGTCGGCGCTATGTGAAGTTCCTGTTCGCAGGCCCATCCGAGGTCGGGGTGCTGCATGCGGACCCTCATCCCGGCAACTTCAAGGTGATGCCCGACGGGAAGCTGGGCGTGGTCGATTTCGGCCTGGTCAGCCGGTTGCCCGACGGTCTGCCCCCCGCCATGGGCCGGTTGCTGCGCATCGCGGTCAGTGGTGATGCCCACAACGTGACCGATGGCCTCAAAGCCGAGGGCTTCATCGCGCGCAATGCCGCCGACATCGATCCCGGCGAGCTGTTGGACTATCTCAACCCCTTCCTCGAGCCGGCCCAGGTCGAGGAATTCCACTTCACGCGGGAGTGGATGCAGCGGGAGTTCAAGCGGGTCGGCGACAGCAAGGGCACTGTCCTGCAGCAGCTCAACCTTCCACCGTCCTATGCCCTGATCCATCGGGTGTGGCTCGGCGGCATCGCGGTGTTGTCCCAGCTCGACGTGCGCGCGAGGTTCAGTGACATCCTCGATGACTACCTGCCCGATTGGCACGGTTGAACCGATCTGACATGACGAAACCCCAGCCGCTCGTGCGGCTGGGGTTTCTTTCGGCCATGGTCCGCCCCTTCAGGCGGCGCTGAGACGGTCGTCGCTGCGCGGCGTACGCCCGGTGATCGGGCCCTTCAGGTCAGCCGGCGGGGTCGGCACGATCTCGACCGGCTGCTTGCGGGGACGACCCCGCGGACGCTTGCGGGCGACGACGACGCCGTTCACGATCAGCTCCCCGCCCCAGACGCCGCACGCCTCCCGTCGCGACAGCGCACCGGCGAGACACTCGGTCCGGGCCGGGCAGTCGACACACAGCGTCTTGGCGAACTCGATCTCGGCGGGGGCCTCGGCGAAGAAGATGTCGGGATCGACCAGATGACACGGCAACCCGGTCGCGGTGAGCACGGTCTCGTCGATCAGGACGCTCATGATGTCGTTTCTCCTCATTGTGTTTGCCTGCAGTAGTTGTGCCGGGAAACACAAAGGCCGTGAATCCCGGTCTGGGTTCACGGCCTGAGGCGAAACGCGGGTAGTCCTACCCGAGTTTGGCGCGTGGTCGTGGCACCAGGGGGTTGCGCTTGGTGGCGCCGAAGCGCGCATGGTCGGTAAAGAGGGCATAGCTCTGCCGCTGGGCGGCATTGGTGACGCCCGGTTCACGCCACAGGCGCTTCGGGCCGCCACAGAGCACGGGGGCCGCAGGCAGCAATGCCGTCTGATTCATCGCGATCGTGATCATCGGTCCCCCTCCTCTCCGGGTGTCCATGGGTTTTCGGGCCAATGCGCAAGCCCACGTCGGGCAAGCAAGAGATAGCTTACGAAACTCTCAGGTCAGCGTGCAATCCATTTTTGACAAGGACTTTTGCACGCGTTCAGGAAAGTATTCGGCCCTTTTCCCGGCACTACTTCTCACCACGCAACATCTGCAGCAGGTCTGCACCATATTTGTCGGCTTTCACCCGACCGATCCCGCTGACCCCGAGCAGGCCCCGCTCGTCGGTGGGCACTTGCTCGGCGAGCGCCACGAGGGTCGCGTCGGTGACGATGCAATAGGCCGGGATCTTCTGATCCTTCGCCTGCTCCGAACGCCAGGCCTTCAGGTCCGCGAGGAGTTGCTCGTCATAGCTGGACGGACAATCGGCGTGGCGTCCGAGTTTGCGCTCGGCCGCACTCGAGAGGCTGCCCTCGCACACGCGACAGCGCGCAGCCATCGCGCTCCCCCGGGTGCGCCGGCGCGTTTCGCCGCGGGCCGTGGGGGCCGACTCCGGGCGTACGCCGTCGAGAAACCTGGACGGCTGTCGATTGCCCGAGCCGCCCCGACTGCGCGACCAGGAGATGTGCAGATGCATCCGCGCCCGGGTAACCCCGACATAGAGAAGACGTCGCTCTTCCGCGATCTCGTGGGGCTTGGTCGCCAGGATGAACGGGAGCGTCCCTTCATGGGCACCCACTACGGCCACGGCGTCCCATTCGAGACCCTTGGCCGAGTGAATGGTTGCGAGCGTGACGCCATGGGCCACGGGAGCGTGCTGGGCGGACGCGCGCCGCTGCAGTTCGTCCACCACCGCTTCCAGGGTCGTGAAGCCGTCAGCGGCGACCAGGTCATCGGCCACTCCGATCAACGCGGTCCAGGACTCCCAGCGTTCCCGCTGCTTGCCACCGCCCTGGGGAGCCTCCGGGGTCCAGCCCAGGCCGCCGAGAATCGCGCGCACCTCATCGGCCGCCGACTCCTCCTGGTCGGAGCGGGCCGCCCTGATGGCAGCCCCGAGCACTCCGAGAGCCTGTCGGACTTCCGGTCGCTCATAGAAGCGCTCGGCCCCCCGCACCAGATAGGGAATATCGCGGTCGGCCAGCGCCTGTTCGAAGGCCGGCGACTGGGCATTGATGCGGAAGAGGACCGCCATCTCGCGATAGTCGATCCCGGCTTCGTGTCGCGTCGCCAGCCAATCAGCGACCCGAGCGGCCTCGGTGGCCTCATCCGGTGCATCGAGGAAGACGGGAGCCGGACCGGGCGGACGCTGGGCCTGGAGCGTCACCGCGGTCATGGCGTGGGCCGCCCCCGCTCCTTCGCGCCCTGTCTGGCGCATGATCGCGTTGGCGACCTCGACGACCTGGGGGGTCGACCGATAGTCACGGACCAGGCGGATCACGGTGGTGTCCTGATGACGACGGGCGAACCCGGTCAGATAGTCGGAGCGCGCGCCCGCGAACGAGTGGATCGTCTGGGCGGGATCCCCGACGACACAGAGGTCACGCCGATCGCCGAGCCACAGGTTGACCAGTGTCTCCTGCAGTGGGGAGACGTCCTGATATTCGTCCACGACCAGGTGGCGATAGGCCCGGCGTACCTCATCGGCGACATCGGCGTGATCTGCCAGCATCGCCGCAGTGCACAGCAGGATGTCGTCGAAGTCGATCCTGCCCCGGTCGCGCTTGGCCTCTTCATATCCGGTGAAAACGCGCGCCACCACCTCGGGACGGATGGACGCGAGCAACCGGTTGGAGCTCTCGGCAATAGCCGGATAATCCGCCGGGCCGACGTTGGACACCTTGGCCCAGGAGATCTCTCCGACCAGATCCCGCAGCACGGCGGTGTCCACCGGCACGCGCAGCCGACCGGCGGCTTCGGCCACAAGGCTCATGCGGTTGTCCACCACCGCCGGGATCTCACCACCGAAAGCCCGCGGCCAGAAATATTGCAGCTGTCGCAGGGCTGCGGAATGGAACGTGCGCGCCTGGACTCCGCTCACGCCGAGCTGCTGCAACCGCCCGCGCATCTCCCCCGCGGCCCGCGTGGTGAAGGTCACCGCGAGCACGGCCGTCGGCGCATAGACACCGGTCCGCACTCCGTATGCAATCCGGTGGGTGATGGCGCGCGTCTTGCCTGTCCCGGCCCCGGCGATCACGGCCACCGGGCCGCTGAGCGCTGTCGCTACCTGACGCTGCTCGGGATCGAGGGCGGCCAGCAGGGCTTCGGGGTCGGCATGTATCACGGCCGTCACCATAGTCGCGCCGTCCGACAATTCCGGCGCGCCGCAGCTGGCGGATCCGGTTGGGAAAAAGTGTCGGACCGCCCGTCTAGGGTGTCGGTGTCATGGTGATCGATATCCCTTCCCACGGTGTGCCCGGGCTTTTCGTCCACAGGGCCGCGCATACTGCTGCCCTGGCGGCGGGGCTCGCGGAGGCCCTGGCCTCCCCGCTCGCCGACCCGTTCGCCTCCGAGATCGTCTCGGTGCCGACGCCCGGAGTGGAGCGGTGGTTGTCCCAAACCCTCGCCACGACGCTGGGCGCGACCGGCGCCGGCGACGGGGTCTCCGCCGGCATCGACTTCGTCAATCTCGACCGGCTGGTGCGGCGCACCGTGCTCGAGGTGCTGGGGATCGACCCGGCCGTCGACCCCTGGCATCCCGACCGCGGAATTCTGGGCGTCCTGCGGGTGCTGACCGGAGCCCTGGATGAGCCCTGGGCGGCGTCGTTGCAGGCCCAGCTCGATCCCCAATCACCCGTCGCCCGGCGCTATGCAACGGCGGCGCGGGTGTTCCGGCTCTTTCTGGCGTACGCCGCGCAGCGTCCCGACCTCCTGCGTGGATGGACCGCGGGCAAGGACTTCGATGCCACCGGGGCGCCCCTGACCGATTCGTCGCGCTGGCAGGCGGAGCTGTGGCGCATGCTGCGCAGTGACCTCGCTGGCCCTGACCCGGTCGAACGCCTCGATCGTGCCGTGGAAAGCCTGCGGTCCGACCCGACGAACTCCGGTCTTCCGGGCCGGCTCTCCGTCTTCGGAGCAACGCGGCTCGCGCCCGATCACAGCGCGGTGCTGTCTGCGCTGGCCGCCCATCGGGCAGTGCACCTGTGGCTGCCGCACCCGTCGCCGGCCCTGTGGGACCACGTGCGGGCGCAGGTTCCGGGCGCCGAACCCGGGCCCCGCCGACTTGATCCGACCACGGTGCTGCCACGACACCGGCTCAACCGACGTCTGGGCCGGGAGGCCCGCGAGCTCCAGGTCTGTCTGGGCTCGGTGACCCATGTGGATCAGCCGCCCCCGACATCCCCGGAACCGCCCACCCACCTGCTGGCCCGGCTGCAGGGCGCGATCCGCGATGACCTCGGCCACCCCCAGCCGGTGCCGCTCGATCCAGCCGACGACAGCATCCGGTTCCACGCGTGCCACGGGCCGGATCGTCAGGTCGAGGTCCTGCGCGAGGTGATCCTGGGTCTGCTGGCCGATCATCCCGATCTCGAGCCCCGCGATGTCATCGTGATGTGCCCTGACATCGAACGCTTCGCGCCTCTGATGAGCGCCATTTTCGGCCTCGGCAACCTGCCCGAATCCGAAACTCACCCGGGCCAGGCGCTGCAGGTCCGGCTGGCCGACCGGTCGCTGCGCGAGCTCAACCCGCTGCTGCGTACGCTCCAGGAGCTGCTCGACCTCGGTGATTCACGAGCCGGGATGTCGCAGATCCTCGATCTGTGCGCCGATCCACCGATCGCCCGCTGCTTCGGCTTCCGTGACAAGGACCTGGAAAGGTTGCGCGATCTCGTCCCCCGCGCGGGTGTGCGGTGGGGCCTCGACCAGGCTCACCGGGCGCGGTTCGCGATGGGCAGCTATGTTCAGAACACCTGGCGCGCGGGCCTGGAGCGGATGCTCCTCGGTGTCGCCATGGATGACCACGATCATCGGGTGCAGGGCACCGTGCTCGGGCTGGCCGAGGTCGAATCCAGCGATGTCGACCTGATCGGTCGCCTCGTCGAGCTCGTCTCCCGATTGCGTGCGATCGCCGAATCCTTCGCCCGGCCCCAGCCGCTCGCCCAGTGGGTGGCGGCCTGCCGTCGAGCGCTCGATCTCGTGACCGCGGTCGGTGTGTCGGAGGCATGGCAGCGGACGCACGCCTGGACCCAACTGAGCCGCCTCGTCGAAGCGGGCGTCGACACCCCGGACGACGAGGTCCTGCTGACCCCCGGCGACGTCCGCGCGGTGCTGGCAGAGGCCTTCGCCGGCCGCCCCAGTCGGGCCAATTTCCGCACCGGTTCGCTCACCCTGTGCACGATGACGCCCATGCGCTCGGTGCCCCACCGCGCAGTCATCCTCCTGGGGCTCGACGATGGTGCCTTTCCCCGCCGTGGTCGTCACGACGGGGATGACCTCCTGGCCGCCGATCCCTGGATCGGTGATCGCGACCCCCGAAGCGAAGATCGCCAGATCCTGCTCGACGCCCTGCTGGCGGCGAAGGATCACCTGGTGGTGATCCATTCGGGGGCGAGCCCCCAGACCGGTGAGCGGCGTCCGCCTGCCGTGCCCCTCGCCGAGGTGCGAGCGGCCGTGAGCGAGCTTTGCTCCGAGGATCCCTGGGCGCAGCTCGAGACCCGTCACCCGCTGCAGCCGTTTGCTCCCGCGAATTTCTATCCGACCCACTTCAGTTTCGACCCCATCGCCTGTCGGGCCGCCCGGGCCCTGGTGGCGGGCCCCGATGAGCCGTTGCGCCACCCGAGAGGGCTGATCCAGCTCAGTGGGCTCACGATACCGCCCGAATTGACCGGCGATCGCATCAGCGTGGATCTCGCGGACCTGCTCAACTTCTTCGATCATCCGGCCAAGCACCTCCTCCGCCGCCGCGCCCAGTTGGCGACCTGGTCCGACGACGACCGCGAACTCGACGAGATCCCGATCGAGCTCACCGGACTCGACGAGTGGGCGATCGGCGAGCGCATGCTGCGCGCCCACCTTGCCGGTGCCGATCTGCGGGCCATCGGGACCGCAGAGTTCGTGCGCGGCGACCTGCCGCCGCGGGCTCGCGGAGCCCAGACCCTGCGCCGGATCGCCGACCGCGTCACCGCAATCCGGAGCAAGGCTGCCCCCTGGCTGGAGCTCCCCCCGGACAGCCGTTGGGTGGATGTCGACCTGGGCCGCTATCACGTGACCGGTCTGGTTTCCGGGATCCGGGACCGCACCCTGTTGAGAACCGGCTACTCCTCGCTTTCCGGCAAGCAGCGGATCCGCTCCTGGATCGAATTGCTGGCGCTCAAGTCCACCGAACCCGGGACGCAATGGAGGGCCGCAACCATCGGTCGCGACGGGAGGGGCACCCTCCTCGGCCCGGTGGCCGAGGCCGACGCGCGGGCGCGGCTGCAGGAACTGATCCACCTCTGGATCCGGGGCTCGGCCGAAGTCATCCCCCTGCCACCAAAGACGGCTGCGTTCGAGGCCCACATCGGCCGAAAAGGTGGGAACCCGGAGGACGTCGCTCGCCAGTGGTCCTTCGACTTCGACTCCCACTGGGAGCGCTTCGGGCTGACCAAGTGGATGTCGAGCCTAGTGGCCCAGCCTGCTCACCCCCGTGATCGGGTCGGCAATCTGTCGGCGTTCGGCTCGCTGGCTCGCCGAGTCTGGGATCCGTTGCTGGATGCGGAGGGACAACTGTGACCACGACTGCTTTCCGCGCGACCGGTGCGCTTCCCGGGGTTGGGACCCATGTGCTGGAGGCCTCGGCCGGGACCGGCAAGACCTACACGATCGCCGCGCTCGCCGCGCGTTATGTGGCGGATGGCCTGCCCCTGGGCCAGCTGATGATGATCACGTTCAGTCGAGCCGCAACCGGGGAGTTGAGGGAACGCATTCGCAGTCGGCTCACCGACTCCGAAGCCGCACTTGAACGCGCGCTGGCCGGGGGCGACCCGGGGCAGGACGAGGTGGACCGGCTCTTGTGCACGGGCAGCGAGGATGAAGTGGCCGAGCGCCTGCAGCGCATCACCGCGGCCCTCGCCGACTTCGATGCGGCCGCGATCACCACAACGCATGAGTTCTGTGGCCGCATGCTCGACGGTCTGGGCATTCTCGCGGGCAACCACATCGACGCAGTCCATGTCGAGAACATCGACGACCTCGTCCGGGAGGTGGCCGCCGACTTCTGGCTGCGGGCCTTCGGAGACGCCGATGCGCCGGACTTCTCCTGGCCCGACGCGCTGGAGATCGCGGCCCAGGTGTCCGAATTCGACGGCCCGCTCGCACCCGATCCCGAACGCCTGCCCGCCTATGAGCGCCAGCTGAGCTTCGCAGCAGCCGTACGCCGGGAGGTGGCCCGGAGACGAGCCGCTCTCGGCCTGTTCACCTATTCGGATCTCCAGTTCCGGCTGCGCGATCTGCTGCGGGGGCAGGCGACGCCGGACTCCGAGCCGGATGCCGATCTCGCGGAAGCGGTGCGGGCGAGCGTACGCGCGCGCTTCCCGGTCGTCCTGGTCGACGAGTTCCAGGACACCGACCCCGTGCAATGGGAGATCCTCGATCTCGCCTTCTCCGGCCACGCGACCATGATCCTCATCGGGGACCCCAAGCAGGCCGTCTATGGGTTTCGGCATGCCGACGTCAATGCCTATCTCGCTGCCATCGATACGCCGGGTGCCACGCACTACACGCTCGACACCAACTGGCGCAGCGATGGGCGGCTGATCGAGGCTCTGCAGGGCTGGTTCGGCGGAGCCAGGCTGGGTGATGACCGGATCGAGGTGCGGCCCGTGCACGCACACCACACCACGACCCGGCTCGAGACCTCAGTCGACGACCTCAGGGCACCCGTCCGGTTGCGGACGCTGCCCGCCGCACCCGCGCGAGGCCAGACCGGCCCCAAACCTGCCGTGGGCAAGCTGCGGCAGGCCATCATGGAGGATCTCGTCGCCGATATCGGCCGGGTCCTGGCCTCCGACACCACACTTCGATTCGGCCCCGACGCGGCCCGACCGGTGCGCGCCGGCGACATCGCCGTGCTCGTGCGGTCCAACTGGGCGGCCGAAGAGGTCCGAACCAACCTCGCCGCCGCCGGCATCCCCGCCGTTCACACCGGCGCCAGCAGCGTGTTCGCCACCCCCGAGGCCAAGGAATGGCTCACTCTCCTGCGCGCCTGTGAGTCGCCCCGCTCCGAGCGCGTGCGCGAGACTGCGCTCACCGGCTTTCTCGACTGGACTTTCGTCGAACTGGTCAATGCCGATGAGGAACAGCTCGCGCGGTTGTCCACCCGTATCCGGGCCTGGTCCCGCACGCTCGCGGACCACGGCGTCGCCGGGCTCGTGGAGGCCATGCTCGGGTCCGGCCTGGCCGAGCGCATCCTGCGCCGTCCCGACGGCGCCCGGAGCCTCACCGATCTGCGTCACATCGGCGAGATCCTGCACAGCGCCCAGGTCCGCAACCGCCTCGGCACGACCGCGCTGATCGAGTGGTTCGCCGAACAGATCGACCACGAATCCGAGGGCGGTCGGGAGCGGGTTCGTCGCATCGAGACCGACGAGGATGCGGTTCGGGTCATGACGATCCACCAGGCCAAGGGCCTGGAGTTCCCGATCGTCTATCTGCCGGACCAGTGGGACGCCCGCCGGCGCCAACCCGACAAGAGGCCTTTCACGTTCCACCACGACGGCCGCCGCCACCTCTATCTCGCACCGACCGGCAGTGATCGCGCCGCCGCATGGAGGGTGGCCACCACCGATGAGTCCGCCGAAACTCTGAGGCTGCTCTATGTAGCCGCTACGCGCGCGCAGTGCCAGCTCGTGGCCTGGTGGGCCGGGATGAACGGGCGTACGCCGATGGCACCCCTGCACCGGATGCTGTTCCGCGCCGGAAATCCGACCCCGCGGGACGCCTATCCGTGCGACGTGTCACCGGCTGACCTGCTGCATCCCCCCGGGGTCGTGGTGCAACAGGTGGGTCTGATCGCACCCGAGGCACCGCCGGCACTGGCCGATTCCCTGCCCGAGCTTCGACCTCGCCTGTTCACCCGGGCCATCGACACCGAGTGGCGACGCACGTCCTATTCCGGGCTCACCGCCCGGGCCCACGACATCGGGCCGATCGGCACTCCGGTCGAGACCCGCGAGGACGACGAGCTGCACACGATTCCCGATGAGCCCGATGCCGGCGTACCCGTCGCGGCGACACCCGTCGGCGCCCTCGCCATCGAGTCGCCCATGGCCCGACTGCCCCGCGGCCCCGCGTTCGGCAACCTGGTCCACGCGATCTACGAAACTTTCGACCCGGGGGCACCGGATCTGGCGGCCGAGGTCGCCGCCCATGCGGCCCAGTGGTTGCAACGGATGCCCGTGGGCTCGGGCACATCCGGACATCTGGGGGTGACCGAGCTGGCGGAGGCCCTGCTTCCGGCCATGCTCACCCCACTGGGCGCGGTCGCCGATGACCGCCGACTCTGTGATCTGCCGGCGCGGGACCGCCTGGCCGAGCTCGATTTCGAGTACGCCCTGGCCGGCGGCGACCGACCCACCCGACTGATTCTGCTGGCCGAGATCGCCGGCGTCCTCCGCCGTCATCTTCCAGCGAGCGACCTGTTGGCCTCCTATGCCGAGCGGTTGGAGGATCCCCTGGTGGCCGACGAGGTGCTGCGGGGATTCCTGGTGGGCTCGATCGACGCGGTCTTCCGGATCACCGCCGAAGATCGGACGCGCTATGTGATCGTCGACTACAAGACGAACTGGCTGGGCCCGCTCGAGGCGGACACGGTGCTCCAGGTCGGCCACTACACGCCGACCGCGATGGCCACGGCCATGATGGATGCCCACTATCCGCTGCAGGCGCTGCTGTATGCCGTTGCTCTGCATCGCTTCCTGCGGTGGCGCCTGCCCGACTATCGCGCCGAGGACCATCTCGGTGGGGTCGCCTATCTGTTCGTGCGCGGGATGGCCGGCCCCGACACCCCGGTGGTCGACGGGATGCCGTGTGGGGTGTTCATCTGGCAGCCCCCTGCCAACCTCATCACCGAGCTGTCGGACCTGCTCGCCGGGCATCAGGAGGCGTCATGATCACTTCCGACCAGGTTCTGGGAGCCACCGGGCTGCTGGGCGAGTTCAACGCAGCCGGGGTCCTGGCTCCCGCCGATGTCCACGCGGCCCGACTCATCGCCGACCTGTGGAACGAATCCGACGAGCCCGTGCAACTGGCGATCGCGCTGACGGTGCGAGCCCTGCGGAGCGGTTCTGTCTGCCTCGACATCACGCGCCTGGCCGAACAGGTCATCGCCACCCTCGAGGAGGTCCCCGACGATCTCGTCTGGCCCGAGCCTGCTGCCTGGATGAGTGCGATCCGTGTGTCTCCCGTCATTGCAGCCGACGCCTCCGGGGCTGCCGCAGGGCGCCCCCTGCGTCTGGTCGACGACCTGCTCTATCTGGATCGATGGTGGCGCACCGAAGAAATCGTGCGCCATGAGCTCGACCAGCGTTCGGTGGAGACCCTTCCCCTGGCCGAACTTCCCCGACTCCGACGGGAACTTGACGCCCTGTTCGACGATCCCGGACTGCCCGCCGACGAACCACCCCATCAGCGGCTGGCCGCCACCATGACGGCGCTCAACCAGATCACCGTGGTCGCCGGCGGCCCCGGCACCGGCAAGACCACCGTCGTGGCCAAGATCCTCGCTCTGCATGAGGCCCTGCGGGACGTTCCCCCCGTCGTCGCCCTCGCCGCCCCGACCGGCAAGGCCGCGGCCCGGTTGGAGGAGGCCGTACGCCGCTCGATCACGGATCTTCCCGCGCCCTGGAACACGACCACGGTCCCGGATGCGACCACCCTTCATCGGCTGCTCGGCGTACGCCCGGGCCAGGCGCATGCACGCCACAACCGGGACAATCCTCTGCCCCACGAGCTCGTGGTGGTCGACGAGATGTCCATGGTGTCGCTGTCGCAGATGGCCCTCCTGCTGCAGGCGCTGCGCACGGAGGCCCGCCTGGTGCTCGTGGGCGACCCCGACCAGCTCACGCCGGTCGATGCGGGGGCCGTCCTCGCCGATATCACCCGCGCGGTCCCTGCAGTGCCCGAGCGGATGCTGGAGTCGCTGGCAGAGGTGGCCGATCGCGAGCGTCCGCCAGCCCTTCCGACCGGAGCCGGGGTCGCGACGCTGAACTACACCTGGCGTTTCCAGGGCGGGATCGGACGGCTGGCCCGGGCCATCCGTGCCGGCGATGCCGAGGGCGCGGTCGCGGTCCTGCGCAGCGATGCCGACGACGTCGACCTGATCGAGTCCGGGAGCCAACCCGGTGCAGCGACCCTGGCCCGGGTCCGCGATCAGGTGGTCGACGCCGGCCGCCGGATGCATGCCGCCGCCGTGGCCGGAGACGCCCACGCAGCCCTGGCGGCGCTCGAAAATCATCGGGTTCTCTGCGCCCACCGGACCGGACCGTTCGGGGTCACTCGGTGGGAGCGCCTCGTGCAGGACTGGCTGCGGTCGGCCATCAGCGCATACGGGCCCGCTGGCGAACTCCACCCGGGGCTGCCCATCATGATCACCGAGAACGATCCCGATAACGGGCTCTACAACGGCGACACCGGGGTGATCGTCCGCGCCCCGCAGGGGCTCCGGGCCGCTTTCGCCCGGGGTGGCGTGCCGAAGCTGCACACCCCGCTGGAGCTGAACGCCTTCGAACCAGTGCATGCCATGACGGTGCACAAGTCCCAGGGCAGCCAGTTCCGGCGCATCACCCTCGTCCTGCCCCCGGTCGAATCCCCGTTGTTGACCCGGGAGTTGGTCTATACGGCCGTCACCCGAGCCAGCGAACACGTCGAAGTCATCGGCTCGCCGGAGGCCTTCGCCAAAGCGGTGGCCCGTCCGGCGGAGCGGGCATCCGGGCTCGGGCGCCTGCGGTCCTAGACGTTGCGCTTCTTGGCCACCACAGCGGCTGCGACTGCGGCCCCACCCGCCAGGACCGCGGCGCCGACACCGATCGGGAGAGCCTGCACGACAGGGTTGTCGGATCCGGGTTCCGCCGTGGGCGCGGTGCTGGCTCCGTTGGTGGAGCCGGCCGATGTGGAGGCTTCCGCAGGCGTCGACACGCCCGTGGTCGGTTCGTCGACACGGGGACCCACCGACGGTTCGCCGGAGGGGACCGGCGCAGGCTGTTCAGCTACACGCAGCAGCCGCTGAGCCTCCGGCAGGATCCGACTCTGCACCAGGGGATGAAGCGCGTCGCCGGGACACGAGGTCAGCGACATGTCGCGGTGGCCCACCACCGGATCGGTGACGACCTCGACCCCTTGCGGCCAGCGATTCGAACCTCGGCTCGTGAACCGGATGGTGTGGCCTGCGCCCAGGTCGATCCCATAGCGGTCCGCCAACCAGGCCACCAGCTCCGCCATGCCCTGCATCGCCTCATCCGTCGGTGGCGTCCGGGTGTGATCGCCCACGAAACAGGCCAGCTGGGCGTACCCCTGGCTTCCTCCCGTCGCGTCCCCCCGCACCGGACCAGCGAGACTCCCCGTGCGCCCCTCCCAGATCCGACCGAACGGATCGACAAAGAAGTTGTAGGCGACATCGGGCCACTTCTTCGTGCCGGTGTGGAAGCCGAAGAACCCACGCAGCCGTCCGGGGATGCTCGCCCGGGTTTCGGAGTTGGGACTCTCGGAATGGTGAATGATCAGGAATCGCACATCTCCCGGCGCTTCTTCCCGCAGTGGGCCTGTCGGGTTTGCACTGCCGGACCAGTCGCTGCGGGGATGGATTTCCGGTTGGCGTACGCCGGCCCGGCCGGGCGCAGCGGAGGCGGTCACGGGTGCGGTGGTGAGCCCGAGCGCGGCCCCGGCCCCCAGGCCTGCTACCAGCAGATGACGACGGCTGAGAGGAGTCATCACCCCACCTGCCTCGGATAGCACTCGCCACCCACCGAGCGCCCCACTCGGCTGCAGGCAGAGGCTGCCTCGGAGCGGCTCGATGATCCGGTGAGCGCAACTGCCCAGTAGCCACCGTTGAGTCCGGGAATACGATCGGAGTCAATAACCACGGCTCCGGGCAGGGACTCTGCCAGCGACCAGGCATCCGCCTCGGTGCGTTCCGGTTTCGGGAACGAATCCAGGATTGTGATCCAGCCTCCCGAGGGCAGGCTGGTCACCGTGCGCGGGTCGGACGTGGGGCTCGGGCTCGGGCTCGGGGCTGGCGTCGTCGGATCGCTGGGCGCTGTTGGGCCCTCGCTCATACCGCTGCCGGCCCCTGTGGTGGTGGTCGCGGTCACCGCAGGGGGCGCGTCCGACAGCCCGTCCACCTCGTCGGCGGTTCGGAACTGCGTCCACCAGAGGGCGAACACTCCGCCATACAGCAGAAGCGACAGGACGAAGGTCACCACGAAGGACCGCCAGTAGCTGCCGGCGGGAAACCTGAGCTCGCGAGCCCGGGCGGCGCTGCGCGCGGTCGGGATGATCCCGACCAGGCCCAGGAACAAAGTGACCAGCACGATGGGGAGCAGACCCGGCCTGGTGGCTGCGGGCGGCGGCCTCCGGCCCTGCCAGGCTCCTCCGGGCGGCGGCCCCTGCCCCTGCCAGGCTCCTCCGGGTGCCGGCGCAGGCGCCTGCCAGTGCCCCTGCGCCGGAGGTCCATGCCCGGGCGGTGGGGCCCCGGCACTGCCGGAAAACTGCGGACCCCGGTCGCGGGCCACGGGGTAGGCAACCGTCGGGCCGTCTGGTTGAGACCAGG
The DNA here is from genome assembly GCA_964515145.1 of uncultured Enemella sp. Taxonomy (GTDB): domain Bacteria; phylum Actinomycetota; class Actinomycetes; order Propionibacteriales; family Propionibacteriaceae; genus Enemella. The sequence continues at coordinate 17,766 of CAZEVN010000004.1, read as the reverse complement.
AATCAGGTCGGTGGGGCCGCTCCGGTAGCCCCCAGGGATCAGTCATCTCAGCTCGCCCCCCGAGTGTTGGAACCCGTGACTTCCCGTCTCGCCCACGCCGTGATCAGGCGATGGGCAATGCTGGCTTCACCGGGAAGGACCAGGCGACCGGCCAGCACTGCGTCGTCGACCTCGTCGCGCGAGAACCAGGCGGCATCCTCGATCTCATCCCGTGCCACCGTCAGGGCCTCATCCTCCGCCCTGGCCACGAAGCCCACCATCAGCGACCGCGGGAACGGCCAGGGCTGGGACCCGAAATAGTGCACCTGCGACAGGCGCACGCCGGACTCCTCATGGATCTCCCGGTGGACCGCCTGCTCGAGTGACTCGCCGGCCTCGACGAAGCCCGCCAGCACCGACATGCGCCCCGGTGACCAGGTCGACTGACGTCCCAGGAGAATCCGGTCAGCGGCATCGAGCACAGCCACGATCACCGCCGGGTCCTGCCGCGGGAAATGCACGCGGCCACAGCCCGCACAACGGCGGTTCGTGCCACCTGACTCGACAGCGGTCCGGGTCCCGCACGCCGAGCAATGGGGTTCGAGCCGATGCCAGGCGGTGAGGGCCGTCGCCCCGACCGTCAGTTCGAGGGCGAGGCCCTCGGCCACGGCACCGATGCGCCGCAGCGATGCGGTCGGCCCGTCGGGTGGGGCGCTGGTCGTGAACCACGGGACGCCGGCCGCGAGGCCGAGCAGGAAGTGGCACTCCGGGTCAAAGGCACCTTCGGTGCGTACGCCTCGCGGCGCGGTCCCGTCAAAATTGGCGGCAATCCGGTCCTCGGAGTCAACCCGCAGCAACAGGGCGTCACCGCGGGTCCACTGGCGCGCAACCCAGTCGGGATCGCGTCGGTGTTGGTCGACCCGATCCAAGGCGCCCACCCCCCGCCATTTCTCCATGTCCGTCAGGGTAACGCCCCACGCACGATCTCCGAGGGGTCCGGCAGCTGCGGCCGGAGGACGGTGTCGCTGCGGACGAGATAGAACGCCGCATCGACTTCGTCCACGGGGATCTGCATGAGATCGGCCCAGGCCAGCCGATAGAGCGCGAGCTGGCCGGGATCGGTGTCGTCGGCACGACCGGTCTTCCAGTCGACGACCTGCCAGGAATAGGCCGGGTCGTCGCTGCGATAGACAGCATCGATCCGCCCGCGCAACGCCAAACCGTCCAGCATCAGCACGAATGGCACCTCCATGCGGTGCGGCACGCGTTCGCCGAACGCACCGGTGGCGAACTTCTCGCACAGGTTCCGCAGCTCACGTTCATCGGCCGCCACTTCCTCCACCCGCTCCGGTAGGTCCTCGGTGTCGACCAGCGGGACAGTCGCCCCCCGCGTGGCGTAGTGACGCTCCACCCAGCGATGGAAGCGAGTGCCGAACCTCGCGCGCGGGCTGGGTGGGCCGGGCATGGGGCGGATCAGCGCTGCGGCATACTCCTCGGGCGACCTGGCCGCTGCGAGGAGCCCTGTGGCTGACAGGGAGCTCGGCAGCGCGACAGTACGCCGACCCCGTCGGGACTCTCGTGCTTCGGCGACCAACTGGTCGACGTCGGAGTCCCAGCCGGCAATCGTCTCGGCCTCGTCGAGGAGCATGGCTCCGCCAGAAGGCAGCTCATAGATGCCGGTCTCGGCGAATCGGGCCCGGGCAGCCGCCACCGCCACGGCGGCCGCCTGACGGCGTGCACTCTCATCAGGATCGAGAGGTCTCGGCCATGGCACCGGTGCCTCCGCCACTTCGAGCGGATTGCGTAGATCGGGCGGGGGCTCGGTTGTCCGGGCCAGGACGCGGTCCTGAAGCTCGGCCTCGGCCAGGATCGCGGCGAAATAGGGCGACGGCGTGCGCGGGCGCTGATTTCCCTCCCGCCAGATGTGGGCCGACCCGATCAGCCGTCTTTTCGCACGGGTCACTGCGACATATCCGAGCCGGTCCTCGGCCTGGCCCTGCTGCTGCTTCAGCGCCTCGGCATAGGTGCCGATTGCCTCATTGGTCGCATCGGTCAGCTGGGGGATCGACTCACTGTCACCACGGAGATCGGCCGGCACCGCCTCGGCCCGGTTCACCCAGTTATCTGTCACCCGGTCAGACGGGAATACTCCCTTCACCAGGGCTGGCAGGAACACGATGGTCCACTCGAGGCCTTTGGCCTTGTGCACGGTCAGCAACTTGACCGAATCGCTGTCGGAGGGCGTGGCCCGCTCGAGCCCCGTGCCGTGGTCTTCCTCGGCTTTCAGATAGGCCAACAGACCACCCAGGGAGGCGTCGCCGTCGACGTCCACATAGTCGGCAACCGCGTCGACGAAGACAGCAAGCTGATTGCGTCGACCGGTCCGGGCGTTGCGGGGTGTGGCCAGCAGTTCGACGTCGAGGCCGAGCACCGCGATGACCCGACGGGTCAGGTCGAGGACGGGCTCATCGGCATGCGACCGCAGCTCAGCCAGTTCTGACGCGAACAACTCGAAGCGGATGACAGCCTCGTCCGAATAAGGCAGCGAGCCCGGATCGGTCACCGCATCGAGAAGACTGATCACCTCGGTCGGGTCGATCTCGGCGACGGCCCCCTCAAGGGCGGACAGCAGCGCGTCATCGAAGGGTTCCGCAGGGTCGCGGTCGCGAGCCAGGGCTCGCGCCCGTCGACCGAGCAGCGCCAGATCACGGGCACCGATCCCCCAACGCGCACCACCCAGCAGCCGAATGACCTCGGGGTTGGCCGTCACGTCATCCAGAACCCGGAGGGTCGCCACCACGTCGCGCACCTCGGGCAGGGACAGGAGCCCACCCAGTCCGACGATTTCGACGGGGACGTCGCGACCGACCAACTCCGCATACAACGCACCGATGTCTGCATTGCGCCGCGTCAGGACCGCGATGTCCGACCAGGCACCCACCGAGCCATCCGACCGGGCGGCCACCACCCGGTCCGCCAGCCAGGCAACCTCTTCGTTCCAGGTGTCGAAGAGAGCAGCCGAGACTTCTCCGGCAGGCGCATCGTCCGGCGCGACCAGCATCGAGTCGCCCGAATCGTGCCCCGCCAGCATCGGATCGTTCCGCAGGTCTGCCGCGAGTTGATTCGCGACCGCGAGGATGCGATGACCGGAGCGCCGGTTCACCGTGAGGGCGAAAGAGGCAGCGGGAAAACCGTCGGGCCCGGGGAAATCGGTGGAGAACTGGAGGATGTTGCTCGCTGCTGCCCCGCGCCAGCCATAGATCGCCTGGAACGGGTCCCCCACGGCCGTGACCGGGTGGCCCCGACCAGTGCCGGGATCGGCCCCGGAGAAGAGTCCCTGCAGAAGCGCCGCCTGGGCGGCGGACGTGTCCTGGTATTCATCGAGCAACACCACCCTGAACTGTTGGCGCACCAGTTCGGCCACTTCCGGGACCTCGTCGACGAGTCGGGCAGCGACAGCCATCTGGTCGGCGAACTCGACCACGCCGAGCTGCTGTTTGAGCGCCTGGAAGTCGTGGACGAGACTGGCCAGCTCGAGACGCTCTGCCAGCGCCTGCTCTGCCTTGGTGACCGCCACATAGGGCCGACGCGTCCGGCTCAGCGGCGCCTCGCCCCACGCGAGCCGCCATTGGCGCGCATGCTGGTCCAGCGCTCGCCGATCCACCAGATGGGCCTGCAGGTCGGCATCGAGCTTGAGGATGCGTTCGGCAACGGTCACGGGCCGGAATCGCGACAGCAACTCGAACGGGCCGGCTGCCCCGGACACGATCCGGCTCGCCAATCGATAGCGCGTCGCCCCCGTGATCATCGTGCGATCACCGTCGACGCCGATCCGCAATCCGTGCTCCGACACCAGTCGCGCGGCAAACGCGTCGTAGGTGAGCACCACCTGTTCACCGACCTCGTCGACGCCCGAGGTGTCGAGGACTCCGGCACTCAGGAGAGCCGCGCGGATGCGGCCGGACAACTCCGCCGCAGCCTTGCGGGTGAAAGTCAGGCCCAGGACCTGTTCGGGCCGCACCGCACCGATGCCGACCAGCCACACCACCCGTGCCGCCATCACGGTCGTCTTGCCCGAACCCGCACCGGCGATGATCACGCCAGGCTGGATCGGAGCGGTGATCGCCCGCAGCTGTTGATCCGAGAACGGGATCCCCAGGGCGTCCGAGAGTTCTCCGGGTTCGGTCAACCGTCCGCGCAGCACGGAGGTTGGCTCGGTCATGACACCACCTCCTGGCTGCGGGCCGGGCAGCTGGTGGCGAAGGCACACCAGTCACATGCCACGCATCGCCGGGCCGAGAACTCCTCGGCCCGGATGATGCGGTTGGCCTCGGCCAGACGAACGTGCACCCACGTGGGATGGGTGGCGCACAATTCCGGCGGGTCCTCGGCGACATGGGGAACCCGGGTGATCGAATCCTGGGCGCACACAGCCGGATAATCGGCCAGGTCCTTGCCCTGGCCATGACGCAGCATGACGAGCTCGGCCCCTGCCAACCGGCGTTCTCCCGGTGCGAGCTTGTCGAAGGCCCCCGAGGCAGCCGCCAGCTGATAGACCCCCAACTGTTCGTGGGTGGCGAGATCCCGCTTGTTGGGCTTGGTCCGCCCGGTCTTGAAATCGATGATCTGGAGCCCGTCGCTCGTGCGCTCCAAACGGTCCACGGCCCCGTGAAGGATCACCACATCGTCGCCCACGGGGACGCGCACCTCGAAAGGGACTTCGACGCCGAGCAGTTCGCGATGGGAGTTGGCCGCCTCCCAATTGACATAGCGCTCCAGCATCATCTCGGCCTCGCCCCGTTCGACCGCTGACAGATAGGCCGCATCGAAGCCCAATCGGTCCCACACCAGGTCGAGGTGATCGATCAGGTCTGTCGCCGGGATCTCCTCCTGGGCCGCGTGCCGCATGAGCACGTGCAGAACATCACCCGAGCTAGCGGCACTGCGACGGGCAGGTTCGGCTGCTGCCCGACGGCTCAGAAACCATTGGCGGGGGCACATGAGCAGTGCGCCCAGGGTCGAACCCGAGATCCGCACCGGTTCATCGGCCGGAAGCACGCTGGTGGTCGCGACAGTGACTGCCCGCATGCCCCACCAGCGGTGGGGATCCGCCGCCGGCACCAGAGTTCGCCCGTCGTCGTCGACCGCATCCGCGAGCCGGGCCAGCCGCACAGCGGCGGCATCCCGCAGCGCGGGGCTCGCCTCGGGGTCCACGCTGAGTCGGCGAAGTTCACCGACCAGCGCCCCCAGTGTCAGCGGCCGCTGGGGCCGGCCGGAAATCGGCTGCGGCGTGACACCGAGCTCGGCGACGAAGCGGGACGGCTGGTCGCCCTCCCCCTCGGTGCCCTCCACAGCACTCACCACCAGGCGCTCCCGCGCCCGCGTGCAGGCCACATAGAACAGCCGGCGTTCCTCGGCGAGTCGCACCGACAACGGGAGAGGGTCGAGAAGCCCCGGCCGATCGCCGACCATCCCCAGCCGGTCGGCGTCCAACAAAGAGCCGCGAACCCTCAGATCGGGCCAGATGCCCTCCTGGACCGAGGCGACGACCACCAGGCGCCACTCCAGGCCCTTTGCCCGGTGGGCTGTCATCAACCGCACTCCCCTGTCCCGGAGATCGGCCTCCCGTTGCGTGTCGGCCGGGATCTGTTGGGATTCGACCTCGGCAAGAAATGACTGCACCCCCCGCGCACCCACCAGCTCTTCGGCCCGCCCGGCGATGTCGAACAGGGCACAGACCGCGTCCAGGTCGCGGTCAGCCCGGCGGCCGGTGTCTCCACCTCTCAGCGCATCGGCTCGCAACCTGCCGGGCCAGTCCGTTCCTGACCACAGCTCCCACAGGGCCTCTTCGGCCGTGCCACCCGCTGCGATACGAGCCCGCACGCGGTCGACCAGTTCGGCCAGGTCAGCCGCGCGCGCCAGTTCGGGATGGTCCCCTGCCTCGGCGCGACACTCGGCGAGCCACGCCGGCTCGGCCAGGGCACGGCGACAGAGATCGCCGGACAAGGAGGGCAGGGCGGCCCCGCCCAACTCGCTGCGTTCTGCTTCCCGCAGGATCCGACCGAGCCGGCGCAGACCCAGACTGTCGAGCCCGCCAAGCGGCGACAACAGGAGCCGGGCAGCCTGATCCGCGTCGGGCCCTTCCGCTCGAAGCGCGACCTCCAGCGCCAGCAGCAGGGGGCGCACCGCCAGCTCGGCCGAGAGCGCGATTTCGTCGCCCGCGACTTCGATCGGCACCCCGGCCGCAATCAGTGCCCGTGACAACCCGGGCAGGTTGCGCCGCCCCGATCTCACCAGAACCGCCATGTCGCCCCACGGAACTCCGTCGTGGAGATGGGCCTGGCGCAGCAGGTCGGCAATGTGTTCGGCCTCGGCCCCGGCCGACTCATAGTGATAGACCTCGACCCGACCGCGGACACTGCCGGGATGGAGCGGGCGACGGAAACCCTCCAGCACGTCGGCAGGCAGAGGTCGGGCGAGCGGCAGCCGGTCGGCGATACGTCGCGTTGCGTCGGCGATCCGCAGGCCGAACCGCCGCGTCGTGCCGAGCGCACACACGGGCGCCGGATCGCCGCCCGCCGTGCGGAACTGATCAGGGAAATCGAGGATCCCTCTGGCCTGGGCCCCCCGGAAGGCATAGATCGACTGGTCCGGGTCACCGAAGCCCACGACGGTCCCACCCGGCCCGGCCAACTGAGCGATCAACGACGCCTGCGCCGCATCGGTGTCCTGATATTCATCCAGATAGATCCCGTCGAATTCCCTGCGCAGGGTCTCCAGAACGTCCGCCTCGGTCAGCAGGATCCGGCAGCGGTGCACCAGCTCCGGATAGTCGAGCACCTGCTCGAAGTCGAGCACATCCAGATATTCCGCCATGAATCGCCCGACCCCCGCCCACTCCGGACGGTCGGCGTCCGCAGCCACGTCCACGAGGTCGTCCGGGTCGAGGCCGAGCTGCCGGGTCCGGGCGAGCACCGCACGCACCTCCCCCGCGAAGGCACGGGTTTCGAGCGCCCGGACAACGGACTCGGGCCAGGCATGGCGGGCCGGATCGAGCCCTCCCAGTGTCTCGCGCACCCTGAATTCCTGTTCGGGCGCGGTCAGCAGGCGCCAGCCGGGCCCTTCCTCGGCCAGAGGCGCGAATCGGCGCAGCAACGCGAAACAGAAGGCATGGAACGTCATCGCCATCGGAGCGACGGTCGAATGGCCCAGGCGCGCGGCGATCCGCAGGCGCAGGTCAGCCGCTGCCCGGCGCGAGAACGTCAGCACGAGCGGGACCCGCGTACGCCCCTGATCCGCCTGGGCCCCGATCCGCCGCACCACGGCCTCCACGAGAGTGGTGGTCTTGCCCGTGCCGGGGCCGGCGAGGACCAACAGAGGACCATCGGTGTGGGACGCCACCCGCTCCTGGGTGGGATCGAGCACCGGCCCCGCTCCCTCGAGCCGTCGTCCGCGTTCCAAAGTGAAGCCCGCCATGACCCTCCTTCTGATCGACTCCAGCCAAGCAGACTGCTCAGACACTTTCGGGTACCGATCGGCACGCGGGGGCCCGGCTCCGTTCACTCTGGGCGAAGGAGATATGGCGACAATTCGACTGTCTTGTGTTCCCTTGTGCCCGCGAGTGTGCGAAAGTTGCTTCACTGCAGGAACGTCTCTGCGTCGCGCTCCTGGGCCATGCCCCGAGGTTTCGCATGGCGACGACCCGCAGTGTATGGGTGCCGCACCAGCGACACCCAGGAGCAACAAGGAAGAGAAAGACATGGCACAGGGAACCGTCAAGTGGTTCAACGCCGAAAAGGGTTATGGCTTCATTGCTGTCGATGGCGGCGGACCCAACGACGACGTTTTCGTTCACTACACCGCTATCGAGACCACCGGCTTCCGCACTCTGGAAGAGGGTCAGCGGGTCGAGTTCGATACCACTCAGGGCCCCAAGGGTCCCCAGGCGGACAAGGTTCGCCCCCTCTGAATCAAATGGCGCCCTGCGCCTGGACACCCTGATCGGCGGCTCCCCTCACGGGAGCCGCCGATCGGCTTTTGTCGAAGGGCCCTTCCGGCCCTCAATAGCGCGCGAGGTCTGGCTGGATCTCGTCGATCCACGCGTCGATGCCGCCTGCCAGGTGGCGCGCCTCCCGGCCCGCGGCCATGAGGGTGCGCAGGACCTGGGCCGACCGGACTCCGCTCTTGCAGTGCACGATCAAGGGCCCGTCCGGCAGCAGGGTCCAGGCCTCCCCGGTTTCGAACAAACTCTTCGGTACGCCGATCGCGCGGTCGATCCGGTTGATCTCCCTTTCGTGCGGTTCCCGGACGTCCACGAGCGTGAACTCCTCGCCGGAGGCCAGGAACCCGGCGAGATCCCGGGGCGACACCTCGGGCAGCGGCCCCTCGTCGCTGACAGCAGCCGGACCCGCACAGAAGGCGGCGTAGTCGATGGGTTCGGTGATGGTCGGTGAATCACCGCACAGAACGCACCGGGGATCTGCCCGGACCCGGATCTCCTGCCAGGTCGCTCGCAGGGAATCATGAATGGCGACTCGCCCGACGAGCGGGTCGCCCATCCCGATGATCAACTTGATCGCTTCGTTGGCCTGCGCAGTGCCGAGGAGGCCCGGCAGCACACCCAGCACACCACCCTCGGCACAGCTGGGCACGGCGCCCGGAGGTGGTGGCGTCGGGAACAGGCAGCGATAGCACGGACCCCGACCCGCCCAGAACACGCTCAGCTGGCCGTCGAATCGGAAGATGGACGCCCACACATAGGGCTTGCCCAGCAGGCCGCACACGTCGTTGACCAGATAGCGGGTGGGGAAATTGTCGGTGCCGTCGACGACCAGGTCATAGCCCTCGACGATCCCGGGGGCGGAGGTGGCGTCCAGACGTTCCGAGTGCGTTATCACCCGCACCAACGGGTTGACGCGCGCCACTGCCTCGGCCGCCGACTCGACCTTGGGGCGTCCGAGATCGCCGGTGCCGTGGATGACCTGTCGGTGCAGGTTCGACTCGTCGACCACATCGAAGTCGATGATCCCGATCGTGCCGACGCCCGCCGCCGCGAGATAGAGCAGACCCGGGCTCCCGAGGCCGCCCGCCCCGACCATCAGCACGCGGGCATTCTTCAGCCGACGCTGCCCTTCGCGCCCCACCTCGGGCAGGATCAGGTGCCGCGCATAGCGGCGTACCTCTTCATCGGTCAGGTCCGCGCCGGGCGCGACCAGGGGGGACGGCTGCATGGACGGCAGCCTACGCAGGCGGTCCACGTCGGCCCTCTAGGCTCAAGCCATGGCCGCGCGCAGTGAGATCCGCACCGAGGTCGAGGGCCGGCTGCTGACCCTCACCAACCTGGAGAAGGTTCTGTATCCCGACTACGGCTTCACCAAGGGTGAGGTGATCGACTACTACCTGCGGGTTGCCCCGACCCTCCTCCCCCACGTCGCCGACAGGGCGCTCACCCGAGTCCGCTTTCCCGACGGCGTCGGGGCGGGGGCCTTCAGCTTCTTCGAGAAGAACCTGCCGGCGGGCTGCCCCGACTGGGTGACCCGCCGCACGGTCGCGGGGTCCGAGGGCGACATCACCTATTTGGTGGCCGATTCGACCGCGACCCTTGTCTATCTCGCCAACCTCGCCGCCCTCGAACTCCACGTGCCCCAGTGGCGGTTCGGCAACGCTCCCGGGAAAACAGACCTGCGCGCAGCCGACCGGGCACCCCGCTCCACGACACTGGTGGTCGACCTCGATCCGGGTGAGGGGCTGCCTCCGGACCGCCTGGCCCACGCGACCCAGCTCGTCGGCGGCCTCCTCGCGACCGATGGACTGCTTCCGCTGGTCAAGTCGAGCGGGAGCAAAGGCCTCCAGGTGTACGCCGCGATCGCGCCCACGCCCGGTCACGCGGTGGTCGCCTATGCCAAGACCCTGGCCGAGCTCCTCGCCCGACGGGAGCCGGATCTCTTCGTGGCCACCGTGACGGTTGCGGAAAGGGCCGGGAAGGTCTTTCTCGACTACAACCAGAACCTCACCGGCCGCAATACGGTGGCGCCCTATTCCCTGCGTGGCCGGGCATTCCCCGGCGTGTCCACGCCGATGACCTGGGACGAGGTCGCCACCATCACCGACGCCGACGATTTCCGCTTCGGCCCCCAGGACGTACTGGCCCGGATCAGCGACCACGGTGACCTCTTCGCCGATCTCCTCGATCCCCCGGAGGCCCCGGAGCTCCCTGCCCCCAAGCAATCGTCCTGACCCTCGCCGAGGGAATCCGGTCGCAACGAGCGATGCGGATGGTGCACCGGAGTGACTGGCCGGTAGCATCTGGAAGATGCCCGACGACGTTGCCAGGAACGGAAAGGCCACAGCCGTCCGTTCGTCACGGATGCCCCGCGACCAGCGGCGCCTGCAGTTGCTGGATGTCGCCGGTCGCGTGTTCGCCGAGCGGGGATATCACAACGCGGCGATGGATGACATCGCCGAGGCCGCCGGAGTGTCCAAGCCCGTGCTCTATCAGCACTTCCCGTCGAAACTCGACCTCTACCTCGCTCTCGTCGACCGAGCATGCGAGGAGATCGTCGAGATCGTCCGACAGGCCATCGCCGGAAGCTCGAGCAACTCCGACCGCGTGCAGGCGGCGCTCGGCAGCTTCTATCAATTCGTTGCCCAATCGGGTCGGTCGTTCCGCTTCGTGTTCGAGTCCGACCTGACCGGCGACGCGACAGTGCAGGCCCGCATCTGGCAGGTGCACCAGGACCTGGCCGAGGCGATCGGCCAGACGATCGCCCGGGACACCGGCGAAGACCCCGACCGCGCCCGGCTTCTGGGTGTCTCCCTGGTCGGGCTCGCCCAGGTCGGGGCGCGCTACTGGGTCGGCAATCTCCGCGACAAGATGACCGCGGAAGAGGCCAGCCAGCTGATCGCCACGCTCGCCTGGCGGGGCCTGCGCAGCTTCCCCCGCATCTGAGCGGGACACCCCGGCCCGGGGAGGTTCCCGCCCCGCGTCCGGACGGACCCCGGGTTGTCCCCGAGGCCGCCCGATCTGGGTGAACCGGTCCACCCTTGGCCCCACGCGGCGGGTAGATTGACCGCGATGTACCCCACGACGATGAGGACCCGATGAGCAACCACCCGCCCTTCCCGTCCTATTCCTCCGGTGCCGGAGGCGCCGCTGCAGCCCAGCCTGCCCCGCTCGCCCCGCCCGCCGGCGCGGACAACGTCCTCACGCTCGAAGCGCCGCCCGCTCCGGCCCCGGTGACGGCTACGGCGGCGCCCCGCATGGCCCCGCCGGTGAAGCAGGAACAGGTTCCGGTGCTCGACCAGAAGGTCGATGCGTTCATGTCGGCGTTGACGGCCGCGCAGCCCAAGTCGCCCGAGATGGAGGCCCAGGCCACCGCTGTGCGCAACATGGGCGATGCTGACATCCGCAAGGCTGCGGAAACCTCCAACCGCCTGCTCAACGCGCCCGTGAAAGCTCTCAAGGAGGGTGGCATCTCCCAGGGCTCGAGCATCGGCAAGACCCTGCTCGAGCTGCGGCGGACCGTGGAGGATCTGGATCCCTCCCAGGCGACCGGCGTACGCAAATTCCTCGGGATGATTCCGATGGGCGACAAGATCGTCGACTACTTCCGCAAATACCAGTCGGCCCAGTCCCACCTCAACGGTCTGCTCCATTCGCTGCAGAACGGCAAGGACGAGCTGACCAAGGACAACGTCGCCCTCAACATGGAGAAGCAGAACCTGTGGGCGACCATGGGACGGCTCAACCAATACATCTATATCGCCGAGCGTCTCGACGCGAAGCTCGCGGCCCAGATCTCCGAGATGGAGATCGTCGACCCGGAGAAGGCCCAGGCGCTGAGCCAGGATGTGCTGTTCTATGTGCGCCAGAAGCACCAGGATCTGCTCACCCAGCTGGCGGTGTCGATCCAGTCCTATCTGGCCATCGATGTCATCATCAAGAACAACCTCGAGCTCATCAAGGGTGTCGACCGGGCGTCGACGACCACGATGTCGGCGCTGCGCACCGCGGTGATCGTGTCGCAGGCACTCACCAACCAGAAGCTGGTTCTCGACCAGATCACCGCCCTCAACACGACGACGTCCAACATCATCGAACAGACATCGCTGGCGTTGAAGCAGAACTCAGCGGCCATCCAGAAGGGTGCGGCCGAGTCCACGATCGGTCTTCCCCAGCTGCAGAACGCGTTCGCCAACATCTACGCGACGATGGACTCCATCGACCAGTTCAAGATGCAGGCCCTCGACAACATGGCCCAGACCATTGGCGTGCTCGAGCACGAGGTCGACAAGTCGCGCAGCTATCTCAACCGGGTCTCCCAGCAGGACCAGCGTCTCGCTTCCGGTTCGATGAACTTCGAGGGTGCGCCCCCGCAGGTCGATCACCGCACCCAGGAGATGCGCTGAGCGAACCTCCGGCGGGAGCCGACCAGCACCACGATGCACGCACGATTCGAACAGGGCCGACATGGGATTTCTCGACTGGGTACGCGGGGTCAACGAAAAGATTGAACCTCAGGGCGTCTCGGCCGCTCCTGCGGTGCCGACCGACCACGACATCCTGAACGCGCTCGATCGCACCGAGAAGCTCGCACGCGAGTCCAAACTGCACCCGTTCGTCCTCGCCCGGGTCGGCCGGGTCTCCCGGGTGATCCGCGAAACCCTGCCTCGGATGAAGTCCGCCGGGCTCGGCACGTCGGAGTCCTACGCCGTCATGGCCACGGCGACCGATTATCTCCCCGAGGCGCTCGGTTCCTATTTGAGACTCCCCCGCGACTGGGCAGACAGCCGGCCCATCGAGAACGGGAAGACCTCCCTGATGCTTCTCATCGATCAGCTCGACCTGCTCGGTGCCACCATGGACAAGTTCCTCGACGCCGTCGCCCGTGCCGACGCCGATGCGCTCGTCGCCCACGGTCGGTTCCTCACCGCGCGCTTCGGCCACGAGTCCACCGGCGGCGAGCTCGATCTGGCCCCGGGTGCACGCCCGATCGCTCCCGCCACACCGCCCTCGTCCGCGCCCTCCGGCCCGGTCTCCACCAACCCCCTCGACCTGCCCTGACCGACGCTCTATCCCGCACCCCCAATGCGAGCCAGGAGGCCTTCGACGATGACCGAGATTCCCCCGCCCGACTCCGGAGCCGATGCTCCTGCCGGCGCCCTGCGTGAAGCATTGGCGCGTCTCGAAGTGGTGGCCGACGCCGCAGGGCTCGATCGCGCCGGAGCGCGAGCCGAGGGCATGGCTCTCGCCGCCACCGTCGCCGAATCCGCGCGGCAGGCCTTTGTCGACTGGGCGGACCAGGTCGGCGAAGCCCCCAGCGCGGAACGATTCATGACCATGGCCCAGCACGGCCGCCGCTGGCGAGGTGCCCCCACCACCCTGTTGCAGGAACTCGTCCAGACCCGCCCGGCGCAGGCACCGGCGTACGCCAAGGTTCTCGCCGACGTCTGCACCGCCGCGTGCACCCTCGGCCAGCCCAATGCCCGCGTCGCCGGAAACGCCCAGGCGGCCGCCGCTGCGCAGTTGTCCGCGGCGGGCCCGATCGGAGCGGTGCCGCCGCCCGGCGACACCACCGCTCCGACCATCACCGATCCGGCTGCTCCGGGTTCGCCCTTCGCCCAGCCGCCCCTGTCGGGGGAAGTTCAGGCCGGGACGGGTCCGCAGCCGCCCAGCCGTCTGGATGAGTACGCCGGCCGAGCCCAGGACTTCGCCAAGCAGGCACCGGAAGTGTTGCGCAACGTCCTGGACTCCCTGAACTCCAGCGTCCGCCGCCAGCAGACCGAGATCGGCAAGCAACAACAGCAGCAGTGGCCCGGTTCCAGTCTCGATCTCGACTTCGACACGCCCCTGGGCCCGGGTGCCTTCGCCGGACTGCCGGGCGGGCCGCCGCTGTCGGCAAGTCCCCCTGTTCCCTCCTCCGATTCGCCCGTCTCTGCCGACGCGAACGCCGCGGCACCGGCGGACCCGTACGCGGCAGGCGTACCAGAACAACCCGCTCCCATCGCCACGGCCGACCAACCGGACGAGCCGACCACTGCGGCGGACGCCGAGCCCGAACCCGAACCCAAGACGCTCGAGGAGTTGTTGGCCGAGCTCGACGCGCTGACGGGCCTCACGCGGGTCAAGGAAGAGATCCACAAGCAGGCCGCCGTGTTGCGGGTCGAGGGGCTGCGCGCCAAACAGGGCCTGGCCAGCCCGACAGTCACACGCCACCTCGTCTTCGTCGGAAACCCGGGTACCGGCAAGACCACCGTGGCCCGGCTCGTCGCGGGGATCTATCGCGCGCTCGGGCTGTTGTCCAAGGGCCAGCTGGTCGAGGTCGATCGCTCGGAACTGGTAGCCGGCTATCTCGGCCAGACGGCTATCAAGACGGCCGAGGTCGTGAAGTCGGCCGTTGGCGGTGTGCTCTTCATCGACGAGGCCTATTCGCTGTCGGGCGATCAATACGGGACCGAGGCCATCAACACGCTCGTCAAGGAGATGGAGGACAAGCGCGACGACCTGGTAGTCATCGTGGCGGGTTATCCGGTCCCGATGGCGATTTTCGTCGCCGAGAATCCGGGCCTGAGTTCCCGCTTCCGAACCACGATCGGGTTCGAGGACTACACCGATGATGAGCTGGTGGAGATCTTCACCGGCATGGTGGAGAAGGCCGACTATGACGCCTCCCCCGAGACGATCGAGCGGTTCAAGGAGATCCTCGGGGACCAGGAGCGGGACTCGACCTTCGGCAACGGTCGCTTCGCGCGTAATTGCCTGGAGGCGGCGATCGGCGCCCACGCCTGGCGCCTGCGCGATATCGAGGAGCCCACGCTCGAAGACCTGCGGACCCTGGCGCCCGAAGATCTCGATTCGATGGATTTCTCCGACGACGATGACGAACTGCCCGATCTTGCCGCCCTGCAGCCGCGCTCGGACGAACCCCTCGTCGCCCCCGATGATTTCGACGATGTCGATGACGCGGTGAGCTTCGGTGATCCTGAGGAGAGTTCCGACTCCGGGGACGGGCAGCCGGCCTCGTCGGACGCCGATGTCACGGACGACGTCCTGGGCAACCAGGAGGCCCGAGAATCCCGATGACCACCGCTGCTCCCCCGCCGACACAGGCCGGCACACCCACGACGACCTCGTCGTCCGTGCCGGCCGTGGCGGGTTCGCAGCCTCCGGCCGTCGCCCCGCCCACGGTCGAGGTAGTGCCCGCCCGGCAGCCACCGACCCCTTCCCTGCTGCGGGTCCTGATGGTGGTCACCGTGCTGAGTGTCCTGCTGTTCGCGGGAGCGGCCGTTGGTGGTCTGGTGACCGTCCGCTCATCGACAACCGAAGCTGCCGCCACATCGGATCAGATCAGCCGTCTGCAACAGATCCGCGTCGAATTGCAGCGCGCCGATACGCGGGCGCTCGAGCACCTGCTCGCCGGACAGACCGAGGACGACAGCCCGTCCTATCGCGAATCGCTCGCCGTTGCCCGCGGACTGATCATCGATGCCGCCGACGCCGACCCCGGTGAACGCGACACCCTTCGGTCTGTCAACAGCGCTCTCGACGAATACACCACCCTCCTCGAGCGCGCCCGACTGGGCGGGGAAACCCCCGCCGGCCTGAATGCCCTTGCGACCAGCACGGTGATCCTGCGCACACAGGTGGAGGAGCCGTTGGCGGCGCTCGTCAGCGACAACGAGAGTCAGCTGCGACAACAAGCAGTCCGTGTGCCCGCGATCGTGGTTTCCGGGACCGGTGCGGTGGCCCTGTTCTGTCTGCTCGGCACGGCCACGGTCGTGTTGGTTCGGTTCCGTCGGGTGGTGAATCCGGGGTTGACCACGGCCGTCGTCCTGGTGGGGGTCGCCTATGGGGTCAGCGTCGGGGTGATGAGCACGGCGGACAACGCCACGAGCGTCGCCACCCGGGTCGACCTGCCCATTCTCCGGGCGACCGCCGACGCGCAGCGTCACGCCCACCGAGCCCGCGGCGCGGAGGCGCAAATCGTGCTCACGAGGGACGCGGAGGGACCGGCCGCACAACGCTGGACCGAAGCCTCCGAGGAGGCTTCGGCTTCCGTCGATCAGATCCCGACCCGGTCACGCGCTCACCTCATCGGCTCGACCTGGAGCCTTTATCGTTCGGGTCATGACGCGGTCGCCGACGCGGCCCGGTCCGGACGCTGGGACGAAGCGCGCCGCCTCGTCACCTCCACGGAGCCCGGAACCCAGAGAGACATCTTCGCCACCTTCGACGACGACATCAGCCGGGAGCTCGCCGGCAACTCCGAAGCGCTGAGCGGATCGTTGCTCGATGCCCGTCGATTCGTCACCGCAGCCGCGATCATCGCCCTCCTGGCGAGCGGCGCGGCGGTCGCCGGCACGATCCTGGGCCTGCGCGCCCGCCTCAGGGAGTACGCATGACGGCGTCACCCCGGAGGTTGGTTCACGACCAGTACGGTGGGCGATCATGACCACCCCCGGATCCTCCCGAGCCCGCTCCGTCGTCGCACCCGCTGCGCCCGGCCGGATGGGCGTACCCCTGCACCCGGAACAAGCCCGCCGCTATCTCGGCGAACTCCACACGTGGGTCGACGAACGTCGCCGGGAACTGGATCTCCTCGACGCCGCCGTGCTGCGCTCGCCGCTCAAATCCCAGCTCATCCGCGACATGATGCTTTCGCTCGCGCTGTGGAAGTCGGTGAAGGACCGACTCGATCTGCTGATGGTCACCTGGGACTCCGGTCGGGTCGGACTGACGGAGCGCGCACGACTGTCCGCCCTCATCTGGGGGCGACTCGATGCGACGCTGGATCCCTCCCTTCTCGTCGCCGACAAGTCGTCGGCCAGCCCTCTGGCCAGTGGCGACGCCCAGGGTCTGTCGGTCTCCTTGCCGGAGGCCTGCCGGCTGTCCGATGCCATGGCCTCTCAGCTGCGAACGCGGCTCGCCCTTGATCCGGCCGCCGACCAGATCACCGCACGGCTCCGTGATCTCCGGGCCCAGGTCGAACGAATCCGGGATCAGGTGGCGCTCGAGCCCGCCGGTCTGCGGTCCGGACCCCAGAGCAAGCTCGACGACCTGTCCGCGCGCGTGGCAGAGATGACCCAGCGCTTGGAGCGCGGAGCCGACATCGGTGGTCTCATCGGCCCTGCCGAGATCGAGGCAGCCCGCTTCGAGCGCGACCTGATCGTCGGCGGGGTGGAGCGTCGCGAGGCGCGCGGACTGGTCGAGAAGGCCCGTGAGCTGCGGAACGACCTCGAATCCCGTGAAGCGGCGATGCACCAGCTGGTCGCCCAATGCGTACGCCGGGTGGCGCCGGCACCGAAATATGCCGTGCCCGACCCGGAGGCGCTGGGACCGGTCCCCAACACGAAGGCCGACCTGGAGGACTATCTGGACCGGCTCCACCGCGTCGGCAAGGCGATGCAGGTTGTGCAGGATGCGTACGCGAAGGCGCTGGCCGGGCATGAGGACCTGATCACGCGCCTGGCTTCCCACCGGTCGCGGGCTCTGGCGCAGGGGTTCGGCGACGATCCCGACCTCACGGCGCTGGATGCGCTGACCACCGACATTCTCACCCGCGAACCCTGCCCGGTGCCGCTCGCGACCGAGCTGGTGGAGGCCTACGAGGTCTTCGTGCAGTGGATCGCCACCCAGCGCAAGGAGCAGCGCCCGTGACGGCGTGTGTCCAATCCGGATGCTCGGGGCAGATCGAGGACGGCTACTGCAATGTGTGCGGCATGCCTGCCGGCCAACTCGCCTCCACGTCGTCGGCGACAGCCTGCAGGGGCATGCCACCAGCGGTG
Organism: uncultured Enemella sp.; assembly: GCA_964515145.1. Lineage (GTDB taxonomy): Bacteria > Actinomycetota > Actinomycetes > Propionibacteriales > Propionibacteriaceae > Enemella. The sequence continues at coordinate 3 of CAZEVN010000004.1, read as the reverse complement.
GTC